>JAPLKX010000309.1 GCA_026387845.1 Candidatus Hydrogenedentota bacterium
ACAAACCCAAGTCCATCTAAACGGCGATCCAAAATGTAGTGCAGACTTTTGGTGTAAATCTCCATATTTCCTAAGAAATTCCAATCTCACGGTCCCCAACTGCGGAAAATGGGCTAACGATGCAAGATAAACCATGGAAACGCGCGGGGGAATGAAGATCGTCGTGCATCCGCAGGCGAAATAAGGGGCAGGGGCGACAGGACGGATCGGACGGATCGGACGGATAACAGAATTCAGATCGGCTTTATGGCGTCGAGTTCGATTTCGAAGAGTAGGTCGTCGCGGCAGATGTCGTTTTTGACGAGGGCGACGGGGAATTCGGGCAGTTCGAGGCCCTTGCAATGGCCGCCAAGAGGCGGATCGCCGAACAAGGGGCAGTCGGCCGCTTGCTTATAGTAGGCGATAGCGCGTGTGACGTCGGCCCAAGCCATGTCGCGCGATTTCAAGATGGCCTCGACCACCTCCATCGTGCGCTGGACCTGCCGCTCGACGTCGCCGACATAGATGCTGCGCCCATCCGGCGAGATGCTGGCCGTCCCGGAAACGTAGAGCCTGCGCATTTCCGGCGTTGCGAGTTCGACGGCGCGGCTGAACGAACTGCCGTAGGTCGGCGCGGGGCATTGCAGCGGCGATATCACCGCCTTCGCCTCCACCCCTTCGGTGAGCGGCACGCACGCCAGGCATTCGGCCATCAGCGCGGCCCCGGCGCCGTTTCTGCCGCCGACGCCGGTGCTGGCCGGCACCAGCCCGTCAAACACGCCGCGCTCCGCAAAAAACTGCGTGCGGATCGAGTTGAAATCGCCGTACCAATCGAGCATTCGGTGATTGTAAAACCACGTCCGGATCACGTTGCTGAAATTCATGCCGGCCGCTATCAGGCCTTTTTCCATCAACTCGAGCACGGCCCGCGCCTGCTGCATGTTGCCGGCTTCCGCGTCTTCGGGCGCGAGGCCGCCGAGGCGGCAATAGCGCGCGTGGCCGTTCTCGAACACGCTCCCGACCACCTCGCCGCGCCACTCGACCGGCGTCACATCGGCACCGGCAACCGCCCAAATTTGGATTGCGGCCCGGGCGGATTCTTCCTCGCTGCCTTCTTCGATCCAGGTCACGGGCCACGTCACTGCGCCGAAGAAGTCGCCCAGCATTTGCGCGCCGGCCCCGTCTTCGTTGGAGACGCCGAAAATCTCCTGCGACACCACGGCGGCGCCTGTTTCGCGCAACGCCTCCGCCGCCGCAGGAAACATCGCCTCGAGATCGCGCCCCCGCGGTGATACCGTCAGAAAATACTCGGTTACGCGGGCGCCCCGCACAGCCACTACGTCCACCCCCGGCCGCGAATAGCGCTCGATGCCGACCGCCTTGTCTTGTTTAGCCATCTGTCCTTCCAACTTGTACGCGAAAAGCGGGGACAGCCACCCTTTTTTCAAACCGCCGAAAAAGCGCCTCCAAACTGCCCGAGGCGTCGGGTGTCAGTCCCCGTTTTTCGCTCGAGCAGTTTTGAAGTGAGTGTTTCCGCCTCATCTTTTCTGATTTCTTCATAGGTACTTTAAACAGGGATTCACTGCGGTTAGCGCGTCATGATGAACTGCGCCAGGTCGTTCAATTCCTGCTCGGTCAAATTCGACGTTTTCCCGTGCTTATCGCCGGGGTTGTGGATGGTCAACATATCGTGTATGGTCGCGGCCCGGCCATCGTGTAAATAAGGGGCCGTGCGCCAGACCTCGATAAGCGTCGGCGTGTCAAACGGCTGGCCGGCGTCACTGTACAACCCCATGCCGAGATCGTACTTCTGCAAGTCCGTGTAGAGCGGCGCGGGATGGCAGGCCGCACATCCGGCTTTGTTAAACACCGCCTCGCCCCGTTTTGTTGCCTCGCCGTCGTCTGGTACGGGCGAAGGCACGGGCGTCATGGATTTCAGGTACTCGTCAATGGCCGCCGCGTCCTCTTCAGGCCGAACCGCGAACTGGATGAACTTCATTCCCGACCGCACGGCGGTTTCGGCCTTGTCCCGCACGCCCCGGGCCATTACGGGCGGCGTCTGGTGCGCCAACAGCATGCTCTTGGTGTTTTTGGGATTGCCGATCCCGTCGTTGAGCAAGTCCCAATTCAGCCCGTCGGCCCGCGCGTCGGGGTGGCAGCTTGTGCAGCTTTGCCAGTGCTGAAAGCACATCTGCGCGTCGTTGAACAGCATCTCGCCGCGCCGCGCCACCGTCATCTCGCCTCCCGGGCCCAGCGGTATGGATGTGGCGGGGTTGGCCCGGGCCGAGGTCAAATCGAGGCAGCCGAGGCTGTCGGAGAAGTACTCGGCCGCATAGACTTTTGAGCCGGCTATGGCGAGCCCGCGGGGCCCGTTGCCCTTCAACGTCACCCGCCGGCGGATGTCCACCAAGAAGGCGAGGTCATTGGGCACGTCTTCGGCCGAGGACGACACGTCACTGACTTTCTCGCCCGCGGCGGCTTTGGTCAGTTTCTCGTGCAGCGCCGGCCGGTCGATCACGCTGATCTCGTGCGTCCCCGCATGCGCCACGCAAACGTATTTGCCGTCAGCGGTGCACGCTACGCCCCACGGGTTGGCCGCGCCGAGGTCCACGTCGTCCAGCAGCAAGGTGTTTACCAGCGTACCGGCCTTGACGTCGATGACAGAAAGCGCGTTGGTGTTCATCCATCCGCGTTCGAGTTGCGTGGTCGGCAACTGGTACCGGCCCAGGATGTGCGTCACGTAAGCGAACGCCCCGTCCGGCGACACGCACACGCCGCGCAGCCCCGTGCTCCCGTTGGGAAGCCGCACGGAGGCAAACACGCTGCGCGAGGCTGTGTCGATGATACTCACCTGCGCCGCTACGTAATCGCCGTC
>JAPLKX010000640.1 GCA_026387845.1 Candidatus Hydrogenedentota bacterium
ACGACAGCGGCGCGTAATACAGCCAACACGGCGAGTTGGTCCGGAAGTCATTCACCCGCACAAACCCGGTTTTACCCTGCACCATGTTCTTTCCGGCTTCCCGCGCCGCGGCGTTGGCGTGCTCTTCGGCTTGGCTGAAGATGCTCTCGCGCATCATGAAGTCTTGGGCGGGGTGCGTCAAAAATACGCCATTTCCCGAAATTATAAACGCGTAGCCGCTCTTGTACAGCGAAACCTTGCTCACGATTTCGTGCAGCCACTCCAGCGAAATATCAATCGTGTTTATGCCCCAGAACGTACGCTGCCCGGCTTTGTCGTGAAAGAACGGAGCCGAATACGTCGCCATCGTGATGTTGCCGGCCCCTTCGTCAAAATATGGCTCGCTCCAGATCGGCCTTCCCAGAAGTTTCGGTATGATGTACCAGTCCATAAAATGGTAGTCGTACGACGCATCACCCACCTTCTCTACCGCAATCCCATCCCCTTCATGATGCGCGTAATACATGACGTACTGGCTGTTCGCGGCGTACGAGTTCGGCTCAAAAGCTATGGCCGCGCCGAATATGGCCGAGTTCGAACTCACCGTCTGTGACACCAGCAGTTCAAGTTCTTTCCCAGAAAGCGAACGTTGCTCGATATCCATCGAAACGTATTGCACAAGCGTTTCGAGCGGCGCCAGCAGCGACGTTATGCTGCCGGCGGTCGCTTGCGTAAGGTTCTGAGCGGCAAGTTCTACGTTTTTCAGGATGATCTGCCGCGACATCCTATAGTTGTACTCGAACGCGCCCACAAATATTACCGCCACGCTCACCAGTACCACCACGCTCAGCTTGACCGCCAGGCTCAGGCCGCGGACTCTAACGATAGCACGGCGCATGAAACTCCTCCAGGGAAGGTGCCAGCCGGATCACCCCCTGCTCCGTCAGTTCGTGGCCCGCCGTCTCGTAATCATTGGGGTTCAGCCAGCCCATTGGATGACCCTCGCCGACCGGCCGCATCAGTTCGCCCATCTGTTCAAGCATCCACCGCTGGTGCGCAAAATTCGTGCCTGTATGCGCCTCATCAGCCGCCTGCATGATTATCTTCATCGCTTCCCCGGGATGATCAAACGCGTACTGCCATCCCTCCATGCTGGCCTTCACAAAACGTTCGCAAACGTCCCGCTGGTTGTCCAAAGTCGCCTGCATGCAGTACACGCCGTCCTCCGGAAAGTTGAGTCCGGATTGATCGAACGAAAAGACGGTCAAATCTTCCGGATCAAGACCCGCGTTCAGCAGCAAATGGTACTCGTTGTACGACATCGCCGAAATGCCATCGATCGCGCCCCGCAGAAACATGTTGATCGTACTGCCTTGAGGGATGATTTCCGTCGTTACGTTGTTCTTCTTAAAGAAGGCAAGGGGTTGTGCACGGTAATCCAGCCACACCCCGACCTTCCGCCCATTCAAGTCTCTTGCAGACAGAATACCCGAAGACTTTCTCGCCACCAGAAGCAGCGCCGATCGCTGGCCCGTCTGCGCTATGTTCACCAGCCGCACGCCCTGGTCACGTTTCACAAGTGCCGACGACAAAAAAGAAGTCCCAAACTCCGCTTCCCCTTTTTCTACCAATGTCAGCGCCGGGCTTTGCGGCCCTCCCTTCAAAATGGTTACGTCCAGACCCGCCGCGCGATAAAACCCCTTGTCTTGCGCCACATAATAACCGGCAAATTGCGCCTGCGGAATCCAATGCGGTATCAAACGAACCGCGACTAGAGGCTGTTCCTGAGCCCACGCAACATGTACCCATACCAGCACCGCCAGCCCGGCCGCTACCCACTTATATCGCCATGTCCAACAGCGGGTCCCAAAATTCTCCCGGGCTGATTCCGCCTCTCGGCCTCGTGCTCCCCCATCTGCTGCCACTACCTTCCCCTCTTTCCGATACCTGCAATCATGCCATCTGAAATTCCCACGGCCCGCCTCCCAGATTCATATTGGCTGCCCTGGACCGCCCGAAAGTCGCTGACGCCCATCCACCAGCCCCTTCCATATAGCCTATGTCACCCACCTTTTTCAACAGGGTCCTCACCCCGAAATCAAAACATGTCCTAGTTAAGTGAATCAAAATTGAAGCCACCTATAAACAAATCAAAAGAACACCAAAAAAGCAAAAAACAGGGTCCGGCTCGCCTCCGGCCGTTTGCAGGCGCATTTTCGGGCCCCAGGCGGTTTGAAAAGAGTGTCTGCTCTGAGAATTCCCTGCGCTTTACCAGATCCAACCCTGATGCAGACAGCGTAGGTCCGAATTCCGATTCGGACTGGACAACCCACCGGGCCGGTCCCATTCGGAGATGGGACCTACGTTTTCGCCCGTTGGTTTTTATCGTTTACGGGGGAGGCAAAGCCTCATGACCAACTGCCCCCGCTTTTCCACCACGCCGTTGAACCTTTTACTATTTCTCCGCGTCCCTTAAGATGAACGCTGTTGGAAGGATTGTACATGGCTTCACCCAGAGAACTGATTGAAACTCAGCTTCTGCTTCTTCAATACCGCAGGGGCAAGCCCGGAGCCCTCGAGAAACTCGTCAAGCTATGGGAGCGGCCGCTTTACTACTACGTGCGGCGTCTCTTGAACACCGAAGACGAAGCCAAAGACGTCACTCAAGACATTTGGATCAACGTCGTTCGCAAACTGCGCGCCGTACGCGATCCCGCCGCATTTCCGGCATGGCTCTTCAAAGTCGCCCGAACTCACGCCGCAGCCCATTTTCGCAAGTCACGTTTGTTGGAGCCCCTGCCCGAAGACGGGTCTGCCGGAGAAATCTCCGCCACGAACTCCAGCGACTTTTCATTGACACTGAACGCGGAGGAACTCCACTGGGCGTTGAGCCAGTTGAGTCCATCCCACAGCGAATGCCTGATACTGCATTTCCTCGAGGGGTTCTCCATCGAGGAAATAGCGGACATAACAGGCGTTGCCCCTGGAACTGTCAAATCAAGACTCCACTACGCCAAAAAAGCGCTGCGTGAAGTCCTCGAGAAGGAGGCCAAATGCCATGAGCAATAGCAGACTCAGAGACAAACTTCTGGAGTTGGAGACGTATCCCGAAGATTTAACAGGTAGCATCCGAGAAGTCATGGACATGAAAGAACGGCCGCTCAAACCGTGGGAGCGGCCTTTTATGATCTTGTGTTGTGTGGTTTTGGGGATGATGTTGATAGGAGCGGCCTTCATGGTTGCCACAGATCTTCCAGGCCCAATCAGCAAAGCCCCAACCTACATAATCATAGGCTTTGCGTTTGCCGTTCTACTCCTGTGTTGCCTCCTTGTGTTGATCTTGCTGAGTCTGAAGAGGGGCACATGGCGTCTACGCGACGACCAGTTCGCAACCTATGCGGGGGCCGGGTTTGTGTTCTACATGTACCTCGGTTCGATGACCACCAACAGGGCGCCTGGCGGCTGGGATATAGGCGCATACATCGTGTTTGCCGTGCTTCTCCTCGTGGTTCGCATTCAAGCATCAGAACTCCGCCTGCGCGAACACATGTTGCGCAACGAACTCGCCCTCGCCAAACTCGCTGAACTCATTACCGACCGCACCCCCCTCGATCCCAAGCACAGCCAACACTAGAGCGTTTTAATCTTGAAATGCGCCGCACTTACATGAGCAAAAAACGGGGACTGACTAGCGGCCTGCGACTATACGCACCTCAACATTAAAGCGCTCTAGCGGGGGGCGGATTCGGCACACCGCGCGCACGCGCGGGAGAAACGGGTTAAGTGAATGTGCTACTCTTTCCCGCAGAACCTGTTTTGGAGAAGGCCCAATGAGCGTATTAGACGCAATCGGAAACACGCCGATGGTCGAACTGATGCGGATTCACAGCAATCCAAGAGTCCAGATTTTCGTCAAGCTCGAGGGCAGCAATCCGGGAGGGTCGGTCAAGGACCGTGCGGCATTGTACATGATTCGCGCTGCGGAGGAGGCCGGCCAACTGGTTCCCGGGAAGACCATACTCGAGCCGACATCGGGAAACACCGGCATTGCCATAGCTATGATTGGCGCTTCCAAAGGCTATCCCGTGCTGCTCACCCTGCCAGGCTGTGTCAGTTCCGAGCGCCGCAGAGTCTTGGAGGCGTTTGGCGCGGAAGTAATCATCACACCCCCTAACGAAGGGACCGATGGCGCCATCCGAAAAGCCTACCAGATTCTCGAGGAAAACCCCGACAAGTTCTACATGCCCAACCAGTTTGCAAACCCCAACAACTGCCGTGCACAGTACGAGACAACCGCTCCCGAAATCTACGCCCAGACAAACGGTCGCGTCACGGCTTTTGTCGCGGGCATGGGGACCACCGGCACCCTCATGGGCGTCTCGATGTACCTAAAGGAGAAAAACCCAGACATCCGCATCATCGCGGTCGAACCCACCGTGGGCCACAAGATCCAGGGACTGAAAAACATGAACGAGTCAATTGTTCCGGAGATACTGGATCGTTCCCGGCTCGACGACATCATCACCGTCGAGGATGATCAGGCCTTTGAGATTACCCGCCGGCTCGCCACCGAAGAGGGCGCGTTCTGCGGCATATCCAGCGGCGCAGCCGTGGTCGGAGCCCTCCGTGCCGCCGAGCGGATGCCCTCCGGTCTTATCGTTGCCCTGTTGCCCGATCGCGGCGACCGGTACCTCAGTACTACCCTCTTTCGTTCCACTTGCGCAAATTGTCCGCCGTAATCTTCTCCCGGCGGCATCGGTCCTTCATTCCAGGCCCAGTTGCTTCTTCTTCTTCTGGCTGGGCGCCCCGGACGAGGAGTCCCAGCCGCGGACCGCGTAGTACTCTTTCTTCATCGCCTCCAACGGCACCCGGGAGCGCGGGTCATCCGGCCTTTGAGGTTCATCGGTCAGCCGTTTGGGCAGGGCGTCGTCCTTCGCCGTCACGCCCATCCGCAGGTTGAACAGACGCTCCAGGTTGAAACCCCGTTCCCCGATTTCTTTCAGCGCTCCCAACGTAATCCGCCAGCCCGTGACCGCGCTCAACGCCTTGGTCTGTGGAAGCCCGGGAAGATGAATCGGAACCAGCTTGCCGGGCGCCCGGTTCAACATATTCGTCGATCCCCCCGAATACGGAAGAATCGCGTTCACCGTCTTGGCAACCATCGTGTGCTGATGTGTGATCAGCCAGCCCGGATAGAACGTGAACAACGGGAACAGGCAGTTGCCCGACGCGCTTATGCCCTCCATCAGATTCTGATTGAGGATCGTGAGCGCCGCCTTACCCCTGGGCGTATACGGGTCCATCTGCAGCCCCAGGCCCTCCATCAGCACCATGTACCCCGAGTTCAGTTGGCAGCCCCCCCGATTCGCCGTCGCGTACCCTAACCCTTGGCCAACCGCGCCACGCGGTTCATACGCCGCCAACTCCAGGCCTTTCACGTTGATCGCGAACTCCTCGCCACCGAAACGGGCCGACAACCGCTTCGTCCCCTCCGCTAGCAAATCCCCGATCCCCCGGCGATACGCAATGTCCTCGAACACCTGCGGGAGGTTGGCGATCTCGCCAAAGTGAAGGCCCGTATCCCAAAGGCCTTTCTCCTGAAGCTCCATCGCAAACGCGATCGTCCCGCCCGTGCTCATCGTGTCCAGGCCCAATTCATCCAACTGATGGTTCCAGCTAATAATCGCATCGAGACTGCTGTTCTCCAGGTTCGGTCCCAACAGGCCCAGCGTCTCCAACTCCGGACCTTTGACCTGCTTGCCGTTCACTTCCACGATTCGACCGCAATGGATCGGACACGTCTGGCACCCCACATTCTTGATCAGACGAGTCGCCGCAAGCGTCTGGCCCGACACCATGTCAAAATCCTTGAACTGCCCGTGCTTGAAATTCCGCGTTGCCAGCATGTGGTGCTCGTTCATCAACCGAAGCAGAAAACCCGTGCCGTACTTCGGCATCGCCTCGCCCGTCAACGGGTGCCTCTTGAGCATCTTCACCCAGCTCCCAAAAACCTTCTTCATCCTCTCGCGATCATGCACCTCCACTTTCTTGCCGCCCGTCGCCGTGACCGCTTTGAGATTTTTCGATCCCATCACAGCACCGACCCCCGCCCGCCCCGCCGTACGTTCACCGCTCAGCACGCACGCATAACGAACCTAGTGCTCGCCCGCCGGGCCTATAACGATCTTCCCTCGATCCTCACCCAACGCCTCCTGAGTTTCACTCGTCGTCTTCCCCCACAGGTCCTGCGCGTCATGAAAACTTATCTTCTCCTCCACGATCTCAATCCACACCGGCTTCTCCGACTTCCCCTTAATCACCAACGCGTCGTAACCCGCCTTCTTCAGACTCAGCCCAAACGGACCGCCACAGTTCGACGACGCCAGCAGGCCCGTCAACGGAGACACCGTCGACATGTTGAACCGGCTCGAACACGGTGCGCCCGTTCCCGACAGCGGCCCCGTCGACACCACCACATAGTTCTCCGCGGAAAACGGATCCGTACCCGCCTGCACATGGTCATAAAGAATCTTCGCAGCCATGATCTTCCCGCCCAGGTACAACGCCCGCTCCTGGTCCGACCACGGATACTCACCCACCTCCTGCGTCGTCAGATCAATCTGCAACACCTTCCCCATGTACCCGCCCACGTGCGTTCCCATGCTCGATCCTCCCAGCGCCTCCTGGCGCGATGGCTTCTCATCGTCCTTGGCCGAAACATTCCCATTGTATCCTAACGCAAGACATTCCGAAACAAGCCTGCAACCATCTAAGAAAACCTCAAACAACATAAACGAAAAACGGGGACTGGCTCGCTTTTTCGGCCCGTAGGCTGCATTTCAGGCTTGGGCGGGAAGAACGAAAGAAGCGGCTCGGCGCGTGGGCCGGCGGTTGTACCGGGACCCGATACGTCGGGTGAAACAGGCGGTGGGTTGCCTTATGTCGGCGGTGTCTGACCTGCGCGACGGGGAAGAGCTTCGGTCCTCGGAATTCTTCAACGATGCCCAAAGGTGTTTGGGCTTCATTATGGAGCGGGTGCCAGAGTGGCAGTTCCAGGAGCGTTACAGGTCTAAAGCCTTGCCTCTCCTGTTGTCGAGGGCCACATGAAGAAACGAGATTTCTTGCAACTCTACATTTCCCCCCGTGAATTGCTCGAGCGGTGGCGGTGTTCTCGGTCGACGGTCGACCGAATAGCGGCGCGGATTGGCCTGACGCGGGTGTGTCTCGGTGAAGGTCGAAACGGAATCGTGCGATTCCTCAAAGAGAAGGTAGAAGCTTATGAAACAAAACGTGGCATAAAGGCTTCGGCTTAATTGTTTGAACTGCTCCCCCGGTCCGTGTCCTGCAAGTCCCGCCGGGGGACCTGGCGGATGTAGCCCAGGGAAAGGACCCGGCTGAGGAACGACGTCTTTCGTGCGGCAACACGCTGGAGAGCTTCCTCGACAAAGAGTACACCCCGTGGGTTGTGGCGCATCGCAAGAGGGGCGGGCAGACGGTCGCTCGGCTGAAGGCATGTTTTGTAGACCTCCTGGCCGAGAGGCTCAACGAAGTGACACCGTGGCAGATTGAGAAGTGGCGGGCCAACCGGCTGAATAACGGCCGCAGTGCTTCGACCTGCAACCGCGACATAGCCGCGCTGAAGGCCGCTCTGTCGAAGGGTGTCGAATGGGGGCTGTTGAAGGAGCACCCGCTGGCCAAGGTCAAACTACAAAGGATCGACAGCGGCAACAGGGTCCGCTACCTCGACCATGATGAAGAGGTCCGCCTCCTCGCGTCTCTGGACGCGCGAGAGAAACGAATATGCGAAGAACGTGCGCGGGCCAACGCGTGGCGAGGGAAATACGGCTATGCGCAATTGCCGGACCTCAACGTCGGCGCATTTGCTGACCACTTGAAGCCGATGGTGTTCTTGTCGCTTCACACCGGCATGCGCCGGGGTGAGTTGTTCAGCATCGAGTGGCGCGACGTGGACTTCAAACTGGGTATACTTACGGTCCGCGGGGAAACAACAAAGAATGGTAAGACGCGCCGCATTCCGCTGAACGTAACGGCACAGGATGTTCTGCACAAGTGGCAGACCCAGACCTCTAAGGATGGCCTTGTGTTCAAGTCACGAGACGGCGCCCGGTTCAACAATGTGGATGCGGCGTGGCGGGCTATTTTGAAGGAGGCGAAGATCACAGATTTCCGTTGGCATGATCTGCGGCACGCGTTCGCCTCCAAGTTGGTCATGCGTGGGTGCGACCTCAACGTGGTGCGCGAATTGCTGGGACACTCGGCACTAAGAATGACCATGATCTACGCACATCTCTCGCCCAAGAATCTCTCCGATGCAGTGGCCCTCCTAATTGATTAGCCGCCATCCGATGTCTTCTGCGCTACAAATGTGAGGCGTCTCGGTGTAATCCCACCGCTCGGACTCCAGATACTTGCTCCTCCCTGTGAGCAATGCTGCGGTTGGCAGAGCAAGCAGCGCCACATCGGTTGGTGACCCAGGATTCAAAGGTGGCCCGCTGCTTACGAACGTCAAAGGAATTCAAAGAGTTCGGCACAGTTTGCAGTGTTCTCTCAGCCGGAAACCTATCGGCGCTGGGTTCGGCAATCCAGGCGCGGCATCTTTGCCGCAGATCCGAGTGCATTCCTCAAACAGCGCCACTCTTCGCAAGTCCTTACCTGCTAACAAGTACGAGTTTTCGGGAGCCACAATATCGTCTCCATTGGTTTCCTCGTGGTGCCGACAGTCCGATTCAAGATTCTCTATGTGTTCCTTTTTCTGTCCGTTGAACGCCGCCGCATCATTCACTTCGGTGTAACGCGATACCCGAGCGCGGCATGGGTGGCACAGCAAGCAGTCGAAACGTTTCCAGACTCTCGACCAGGGCAAAGTCACATCGGTACCGCAAGTCACTGGACTTCATCACCGATACGAACGCCGCGCTGCGTGACCCACACACGGCATGTCTCTCGTCCATTTCGCGCTGTTCCCACAAGCGAAAAAGCGGTTGGCCACGCGCAGAACAGCATTGGCGCTCCCGAAGAGTGAATCGACGGTCGATTTCACGAGTCAAAGCATCGGGTTGAGCACTCGCTTACCATAGAATCATGCTCACGACACGCCCCAATTTGTGCCGGATAGATTCTTGGGAAGGACAACTTGTCCAGGCAAGCAATGATGGCAATGATGCGACTTTCGAGGATGAAAGCAAGGGCACAATACCGTCCGGCAGCGTTGGCCAGGATCAGAAGCTGGTGGTCGAGGGAAACGGCTGGTACGGCTCAAATGACCCGCCCGCGCATCTGGACGTGGATTTCATATCCATTGAATAGCCCGAAGTCTAGCCTCGGCACAGGTGCGCGGACTGAGTTACCGGGACGCATGCTGCAATGGGGCACTGCAGCGGTTGGAATGCGTCCCGAAAATATCACGCCTGAAAATGTCGCGCGGGGTATACAATCGAGTTTGGCCTTTGGGGTCCAATGCCCTGTGAGATGGAAGGGTGAGCGGCAAGGCCGGCGCTTACGCCATTGACTGGAGGATGGGGATATGAGGAAGTCACTTGCGCTTGTGATGCTTGGGTTGGCGGCGGGGGCATGTCTGCCCGCCATCGCTGATAGCGCGCCCGTGGTGGCGGCCCCCATATAGGGTGACGTGATGACACCGCCGTCCAGCGCGGACCAATCTCCTAAGACGGACCGCATGGGCGTGGTCACGGGGGATGTCCTTAATGTCCGGTTCGGTCCCTCCGTTTCGGACTCGATTGTCGCCAAAGCAAGACAGGGGACCAAACTGCACATCCTCGAAGGTCCTAAAGACGGTTGGTACAAAGTCAGGACCGATAAAGACACCGTAGGCTGGGTCCACGGCGATTACCTCAAAATTCAAACCGAGGATGAAAAACGCGCCGAGGCGGAGACCTTCATCAACCGCAAGTCGAAGGATCTCGACTCGGAGACCCGGGATCGGGTCCGGGTGGGATTAAGGCAGTTGGGCGTCGCCCCACTCATCGCCTTGCTCAAGGACGAGTCCTGGGAGGTGCGTCGTGGAGCCGCTGTGCTCTTGGGACATTCAGGATACCGGCGGGCCGTGGACCCACTGGTCGCCTGCCTGAAGGACGAGGCCCGGGAGGTGCGCATTAGTGCCGCCTGGGCCTTGGAGCAGTTGAGATACAAACCGGCAACCGAACAGGCGCGCATCGCGTTTGTGGCGGCGAAGCGGGACCGTGAACAGTTGGCGCAGGAGACTGCCGCAGCCGTGGAACCGCTTATCGCCTGCCTGAAGGACGAGAACGCGCGCCTTTCTGCCGCCGCGGCGTTGGGAAAGATTGGGGATGGGCAGACTGCGGGGGTAGGTTACTATGCCGCCGAGGCGTTGGGAAAGCTTGGGGATGGGCGGGCCGTGGCGCCGCTCGTCGCGTTGCTAAAGGAAGACCATTCGCCCGCCGCCCATGCGTTGGGGGTTCTGGGCGATGCGCGCGCCGTGGAGCCGCTCATCACCTGCCTGAAGGGCGAGGGCAGTGGGGAGTTTAGTGCGGTGCATTACTGGGCCGCCTGGGCGTTGGGGAAACTGGGGGATGCGCGCGCCGTGGAACCGCTCATCGCCTGCCTGAAGGACGACCACGAGCGTGGCTCTGCCGCCGGGGCGTTGGGGATGCTTGGGGATGCGCGCGCCGTGGAGCCGCTCATCGCCTGCCTGAAGGACGAGAACGAGTCGATGCGCGAGGTCGCCGCCGAGGCGTTGGGAAATCTGGGGGACGCTCGGGCTGTGAAACCGCTGATCGCATGTCTGAATGACAAGGAGGATAAGGACCCCTATTCCTATCCGGATGTCCGTGGCAGCGCCGCTATTGCGTTGGAGAAGTTGGGAGACGCGGCGGTGGAACCGCTCATTGCATGTCTGAAGGACGAGGACTCGGATGTGCGTCGGCGCGCCGCCGAAGTGTTGGGGAACCTGGGGGATGCACGAGGGGTAGTGCCGAACCTCTGCCGCCAGTTTGGGGACGAGAGAGAAGGGTTGCGTTTCATGGTCGCGCGTGCGTTGGGGCTTCTGGGCGATGCGCGGGCTGTGGAGGCGCTCCTCGCCCAGCTCGAGGATAAATACGAGGACTGCCGGATACTTGAGAGCGTCGCCCGGGCACTGGAGCGATTGGGGTACAAACCCGCGACCGCGGAGGCGCGCGTCACGTTTTTGCTGGCTAAGCGGGACTGGAAACAGTTGGTGCAGAAGGTGCCTGCGGCCGTGGAGACACTGATTGCCTGCTTGAAAGACGACAAGCGGTGGGTGCGTCAGAGTGCCGCCGAGGCCCTGGGGGTTCTAGGAGACGAGCGGGCCTTGGAACCGCTGGCCGTCTTGCAGAAGGACGATTACGACGATGTGCGCGAGGCGGTCTCGGAGGCCTTGGGCAGACTAAGACACGCCGAAAACGTAGTGAAACTCGGTCCCTCTTTGATCGAGTCCTCCATCGCCATCCTGAGAGACCAGGCGCGTAATAACAATCAGCGCCTGTATCCGGAAGGCGGCCGGCCTTATAATGAGATCAGCGAGAGGTTGTGGAGGCTCGGGGAGGCAGCCCTGGCGCCCCTCATCGCCTGGTTGAAGGACGAGCACTTGGGGGTGCGTGCTACCGCCGCCGAGGCGTTGGGAAAGATGGGCGATACGCGTGCCGTCGAGGCGCTCATCACCTGCTTGAAGGACGAGAGCGAGTGGGTGCGCGAGGCCGCCGCCGAGGCGTTGGGGAGGTTGGCATACCCGCCGGATAGGGCCCGATTCTACGATCTGGAGGTGGAGGAAGATCCGTGCTAGTAATGGTTCACATGGGGTTGCCACCCGAGTGAATCCGGCGCTGAGAATAGAGTTTGGCCTTTGGGGTCCAATGCCATAAGAGATGGAAGAGTGAACGGCGAGGCCGGCGCTTACGCCATTGACTGGAGGATGGGGATATGAGGAAGCTGCTTACGTTTACGATGGTTGCGCTGTTAGGGGGGCTTTGTCTGCCCGTAGGCGCTGAAGACCCAGCGGCGGGAGGGATACAGGACGCGGCTGAGACTGTCGAAAGTCCTGCGGTACCGGCAGCGGAGGATGGCGCGGAGCCGCCTGAAGGCCCTACGGCGGAGGGGGCCGCTGACGCAGCCGACCTGGTTGCTCGTTTGAAAAACAGCGATCCGAACGTGCGCGCGGCTGCGGCGAAGGCGCTGGGAGAACTGGGCGACACGCAAGCCGTGGACCCGCTCATCGGATGCCTGAAGGATGAAAGTGGTGTCGTACGCCGTCGCGCCGCCCTGGCGTTGGGAAAACTGAAAGAGGGGCGGGCCGTGTTGCCGCTCATTGGATGCCTGAACGACGAGGACTCGACAGTTCGCGCCGGCGCGGCATTTGCGTTGGGGCACTTGGGAGACGCACGGGCTGCCGACTTGCTTTTCGCCCGCCTGACGGATGAGAAGCCGGAACTTCGCCGCATTGCGGCGCTGGCGTTGGGCGAACTAGGCGATGCGCGGGCCGTGGAGCCGCTCATTGATTGCCTGCGAGACTCCCGGGACTTCGTGCGTGGCCTCGCCGCACTTCGGTTGGGAGCGTTGAAGGATACCCGGGCCGTCGATCCGCTGCTTGTTTGCCTGATGGACCGCAGTAAGGATGTCCGCCGCGACACCGCCTGGGCCTTGGGGAATCTCGGTGATGCGCGGGCCGTGGAACCGTTGATCAGCCGGATCAAGGATTCTGAGGCGGAGGTGCGTTGTGCGGCGGCCTCGGCGCTGGGAAATCTCGCAGACGCCCGTGCCGCCGAAGCGCTGTGGGCCACCCTCAAGGACGAGGACGAATCGGTGCGTAAAGCGGGTGCCGTCGCGCTGGGCAAACTAAGGGATGCCCGGGCCGTAAAGCCTCTGGTGGCCTGTTTGAAAGACGAAAAGATGGAGGTGCGGCAGAACGCTGCTTGGGCATTGGGAGAGCTCGGGGATGCGCGTGCGGTGGAGCCGTTGCTCGCTTCCCTAGAGGATCCGGAAAAATCCGTGCGTCAGTACTGTGCTGCCGCACTAGGCAAGCTGGGGGATACCCGGGCCGTCGAACCGCTGAGCGGCTATCTGAAGGATGCTGACGCGAGCGTGCGTCAGAATGCCGCCTGGGCATTGGGTGAATTTCGGGATCCACGGGCCTTCGACCCCCTGATTGCCTGTCTGACCGACGAAAAGGTGGAGGTGCGCATGACCGCCGCGGAAGCACTGGGGAAATTGGGCGACACCCGGGCTGTTGAGCCGCTTATTGCCCGACTGGAGCACGACAGCAACCAGAACGTGCGCGGGGCGGCCGCGCGGGCGCTGGGCCTGTTGGGAGACACGCGGGCCGTGGAACCGCTCGTCGAACGACTAGCAGACGGCGACAACTTGGACGGTAGCGTCGCCGAGGCGCTCGTGAAACTCGGCGCAGTGGAATCGCTTGTCGCTTTGCTGAAGCATGAGAATGCAGACGTACGGGAAACTGCGGCTCGAACATTGGGAGAACTCGGTGACGCACGGGCCGTGGCGCCGCTTATCGCCTGCCTGCAGGATGATCCAAAATATGCCGTCTCTATGGCAGCCGCTGAGGCGCTGGGTGCATTGAGGGACCAACAAGCAGTCGAGCCGATTCTCGCTTATCTTAAGAACTGGGGAGGCGGGTATCCTCTAGGCGATGGCCATGAGGAGGATATCGCCGGCACCGTTGTTCGAGCGCTGACCGCAATTGGCCCGGCCGCTGTCGAACCGCTCGCCGGGCACCTTCAGGACGAAGACGGCTATGTCCGGCTTCACGCGGCCGCGGCCATGGCCAATCTTGGGGATGCGCGGGCCTTGGAACCGCTGACGGCTTTTGTGAAGGATGCGAACAAGAACGTACGCTCCCGTGCGGCCTCGGCGCTGGAATCCCTGAAGTATCAGCCCGGAAGTCCGGAGGCGCGGGTTGACTTATTGATAGCGAAGGGGGACTGGAACGCCGTGGTGAAGGAGGGGCCGGTTGCAATAGATCCCCTTATCGCCCGCCTGAAGGACAAAGATGACGATGGATGGGAGGTGCCGGAGAAAGCTGCGGAGGCTTTGGGCGCTCTGGGTGACAAGCGTGCGGTGGAGCCTCTTATTGCCGTTCTTAACGAGGGGCCCAGTTGGGCCGATCGCTTCCCTGTCGCCCAAGCCTTAGGGAAGCTGGGCGACGCGCGGGCTGTGGAGCCGCTGATCGCCTGGCTGAAGACCGATGGTGCATCCGCGCGTGCGTGCGCCGCCGAGACGCTGGGAAAGCTAGGTGACGTCCGGGCTGTGGAGCCCCTGACCGCTTGTTTGAAGGACGAGGACTCGTGGGTGCGCAAGGCGGCGGCGATGGCTCTGATGGAGTTGAGAGATGCCCGGGCGATGGAGCCGCTCATCGACACCGGAAACGCGCATCACCTTCTTGTTGGCAAAACGGGACTGGGATCGGTTGGCGAACGAAGGCCCTGCCGCTGTCGAACCGCTGATCGCCTGTCTTGGAGAGGAAGACGGTCAGATTCGTGATGCGGCGGCGCAGACCCTGGGCCGACTGGGTTCTGCAGCGGTCCAACCGCTGATTGGCTGTTTGAAAGACCCGAACGCATCCGTGCGCCGGTCGGCAGTGTTGGCGTTGGGGCGGCTCGGCGATGCACGGGCCGTCGACCCCTTGACCGCTTGTCTGAAGGACGGAGACGAAGGTGTGCGCGGGCAGACGGAAGAGGCATTGCGAGACATTGAGCTGAAACCCTTTATCGAAAAGGGAATGCGACTACGCGCCGTAGCGGACGCAGACCTCGATGGCGATGGAACTATGGACTATGTCGTAGTGCTCGAAAGACAGGAGGACCCGAATGACCCCGATTGGGCAGACGCGCCGAGGCCACTGCTCATTTTGCTCCGCGATGCGACGGGGCCGCTGAAACTCGCCAAGCGCAATGACAAGATCGTTCTCCCTCGCAGCGGCGGAGGAATGTGGGGAGACCCTCTGGACGGTCTCGAGGCTGGGACGAAAACATTCACGGTCAGTCATTACGGCGGCACGTCATGGCGGTGGGGAAATTCTTACACTTTCAACTACTCGCGCATCGACAAGACTTGGCAGTTGGTCTCTGTCGACATATTGGAGTCGGTCCATGTAATCGATCCCGACGCGGAAGCCGAAACGCACGAATACACGCCACCCAAGGACTACGGAAAGATTGATATCGCCGATTTCGACCCCGACAACTACCTGGGCAAGGGCGACCGCTGACCCCGCGTTGCAGCGGACCGCTTGCCTGAAGCCACGAATTCGAGGAGCACGGTCATGAAAACGATTTGTGCCATTACGGTGTTCGTGCTGTGGGCGGGCGTCTGCCTGCCCGCGGGCGCTAATGACAGTGCGACCGTCGGGGTGGGTGGCAGCGTGATGCTGATGCGCGACCATCCCACGGTGGTCATGGAGTCCGCCAAGATAAACGTCCACCTGGCCTCGGAGCGTGTGGAGTGTAACTACGTCCTCCACAACACCGGCAAGGAAACCGATGTGCTGGTGGGATTCCCCGAGCGATCCTGGGGCGGCGGCGCCGGTAGCAAAGGGTTCAAAGATTTTCGTTCGTATGTGGACGGACAGGAAGTCCCGGTAGAACCGCGTCCGGCACTTACGAATTTAGGCGGAGGTTTCGAACGGTTCTGGGTGAAGGAAGTACATTTCGCAGGGGGCCAAACGCGGGCGGTGCGAAACACCTACTTTGGCGGCAGAGGCACCGGCGGTGCCGGGGATGAATGGTTCGTATACGACGTCAGCACGGCTGCCTCATGGAAAGGGCGCATAGGCGATATCCTTGTGTCCGTAGACTTGACGGGCATAGGCCCCGATTTCCAAGCCGACGGTATTTATCCTTCCGGTTATGAACGTTCCAAGGACGAGATTGTCTGGCATTGGAAGGACATCGAGCCGGTAGAGAACATATACATTGCGTTCTGCCGCTGGTATAGGGACATTTGGGTGGACGGCGCCAACGACTTCAGAGAACACGGTACAATCACCCTTTGGGTGGACGGCACAGACGACTGGATAAAACAAGGCGTGATCCCTGGAACGCCGTCAATGGCCACGGGCGTCCTCACCGCAGACCTCTTCCGCATTGCCGGTTGGCTGGGTCTTGATGGTCCGTCGGAACCTGCGGGCGACAAGCCGGCCGCGTTGACCGGCCGGGGCAAAAGCATCACCTTCGTTCCGGGGCAGGCCGTGGCCTCTGTAGACGGTCACGAGGTGGCGCTTGGCGCCACTGTGCACCGGACTAACGACAACCGCACTCTTGAGGCGCCGGTGATTCCCGTTGCGGAGGCTTTCGGGTTCTCGGCACGGTTCGACCCGTTGACCAGACGAACCTACCTGTACAGTCCGGAGGCGCTGGGCGCCGCAAAGACCCCAGAATGGCTGACCCGCGGGCTAACCGAGGAGGATCTGCGGGATAAGTCATCCGAAGAATTGCGCCTTATGAGGAACGAGGTCTACGCCCGCCGGGGCCGCGAGTTCCAGGACAAGGACCTCAGACACCATTTCTACTGCCAGTCTTGGTACCAGCCCAAGCCGAACTACACC
>JAPLKX010000305.1 GCA_026387845.1 Candidatus Hydrogenedentota bacterium
GCGGCCCGAGACGATTCCCCCGCCGGTGCCGGGGCCCGCAGCGCCTCCCGCGCGGCCCGCCAAGCCGCCTCGAGACCGGCAAATCGAAGCCAAATCGCTGTCGGCGCAAGACGTCCAGCAACTGGAAAAGAGCCTCGTGCAGGCCCGCCTCGACGTGAGGGAGAAGCCGGGGGATCCGCTGCTCCATTACAAGCTGGGCAACGTTTTGTTCGACTTGCAGCGGTACGACGAAGCGATACCGGCTTACGACCGGGCGATTGCGCTCGCCCCCACCATGGCCGCCGCACATACCAACCGGGGCCTGTGCCTGAGGCGGGTCGGCCGGGTGGACGAAGCCATCCGGGAATATCTGGCGGCCCTCGAGATCCAACCCGACGACCCCGTCCTCCTCCAGAACCTCGCTGTCGCCCTCGAGGGGGAAGGCGAAACGGCCCAAGCCGTCGAAGTGCTTTCACGGCTGGCGGAACTGCGGCCGGGGGACGTGTCGGTCCTGGCGCGCTTGGCGCACTGCCTCTTCCTCTTGGGCCGGTACAGCGAAGCGGGCTGGTATTTCCAGGAAATTATCCGGCTGGACCCGGGCCTGGCTTCGGACTACTACAACCTGGGGCTGTGCTACTTCGAATTGGGCGACTATGACCGGGCGCTGATGACGTGGCTGACCGCGCTGGCGCATGACGGCCGCAACCAGTCCGTCAACAAGGGGTTGGCTGTCCTCTATTGGAAACGGGCCGAGTACGAGCAGGCATGGAACATGGTGACCTCATGCCGCAACAAGGGAATCCCGCTCGACGACCAATTCCTCGCCAACCTCCTAAAAGACAGCCAGAAAACAAGCCAATAAGACCCATAGGACGAATACGACCTAGACGTATACAAATGAATTACAGGGCCTGTCTCTTCACTTCCTCGAGCACGCGGCCGACGACCTGATCGTGCGTCAGGCCGTTGCACTCGACGGTGATGTCGGCGTAGCGCCTGTAGAGGGGCTGGCGCTCGTAATAGAGTTCGGCGATTGACTGGCCGGGCGTAATTACCAAACCGCGCGACTTGGTGTCCACCAACCGTTTCTCGAGTGCGGGCAGGGGCAGCCGCAGATGGATCGCGATTCCGCCGGTTCTCAGGTGGTCCATGGCGGGCTGGCTGTACACCACGCTGCCGCCGGTCGCGATCACGCTGTTGCGGCACGACATC
Source organism: Candidatus Hydrogenedentota bacterium (assembly GCA_026387845.1). Lineage (GTDB taxonomy): Bacteria > Hydrogenedentota > Hydrogenedentia > Hydrogenedentales > SLHB01 > JAPLKX01. The sequence continues at coordinate 1,192 of JAPLKX010000305.1, forward strand.
GCCAGGATATGGCGCTCTTCCATGGCCAGGAACGCATCGAGCCCCTCGGTGTCGATGACGTCCTGGAGCAACCGGCGCTCACGGACCTGGATCTGGACGTCGGTATCGACAAAATCCCGACGCAACACTTTCGCCAGCAGGATGCCCGCGGTGCTCTTGCCGACGCCGGGCATGCCAATCAGGACGATGTTCGAGTTGAGGCCGGTTGCCATTATTCGGCTCCTTTGACGCCGCGGAACTTGTCTTCCTCATCGCGGAACAGGATGTTGAACGTGGTAAGGCTGCCGTACGCCCGGCTGATCAGCACCTGCAACTCGAGTTTCTCCTCGTTGCTCAGCGACGGGTGGTTGTTCAGTTTTTGTTCGAGCACCCGGAGTTTTTCCCGCACGGACGTGATCTTCTTAAAGAACACGTCGAGCGGCACTTCCTTCGGTTGGAGGTCCGAGTCAAACGGCTGGAGGATCATCTTGCCGCCGTCCCACCGCGGCGCAATCTCGCACCGCCCGCACCCCAACTCTTCCTCGAGAACCTCGCGCAACGCCGCCTTCACGGACTGCCACGTCAGTTCCATCTCCAAACGCTCCTCAAAGTGTGATTTTGAAAGATGCTACCACGTTTACAAGGCTGGAGGCTATAGGCTATAGACTGTAGGAAAAGCGCTATCTGAGTGATCCCACAATTAAAATCCACAATTAGTCCGTACTACTGTCCGTCACTTCCAGCAATTTTTCGCAGAAACTGAAAGCTGAACTCAATTCAAAGCCTGTCATCCTGAGCATCCCAGCCACTGGCTATCTCCTTTCACTCGGCACATGATCTGGGCAGGCGTGAGGATCTCCTGGGCTCCAACCAGTGGCGTAGTGATCACTCCTCACAAGATTCATGGCCGCAACAATACCGAGGAGATCCTCACGTCGCGCTGGGGCTGAGGCTTTTGACTTAAGAGTAGAGGCCACGTGCCAGCGCTCCTCAGGATGACACCTTCGGGTGCGTTCTGGGTTGCGGCTCCGCTGCCCTGTGTTTGTCCATGCCAGTTCCCGTTCGTCCGTGCATCTCAACTCCCAATTCTTGCAGGGTGTCCACAGTGTCCACCAGGTCCACAACGTCCACACTGTCCACAAACCCCCTTGTACCTCCTGTGCCTCTTGTGGTTAATCCGCAATCCGAAATCCGCAATCCGCAATTGACATGCCGGGGAATCCGCCCGTATCATAGCGTTTCTTGGTGCAAACTCCTTGTAGGTGGAAGTGGGGACAATGGGACGCGTCATCGTCATTGCCAATCAGAAAGGCGGGGTTGGAAAAACCACGACGGCGATTAATTTGTCGGCGTGCATGGCGGCGGCGGGTATGAAGACGCTGCTGATCGATCTCGACCCTCAGGGCAACGCGACCAGCGGGCTCGGCGTTCAAAAACAGGCGCTCAGCCGGAGCGTGTATGACACGCTGGTGGATCACGTGGCGCTGGCGGAGGTGGTGCAACCCACGCTGGTTGATGGCCTAATGGTGGTGCCCGCGACCAAGGACCTGGTGGGGGCGGAGATCGAACTTGTAGACGTGCCGGAGCGCGAATACCGGTTGCGGCGCCAGGTCGAACAGATCCGCGACGCGTATGACTATGTGTTTATCGACTGCCCGCCGTCGCTGGGCCTGCTGACGCTGAACGGGCTGGTTGCGGCGGACGGCGTGCTGATCACGCTGCAGTGCGAGTATTACGCGCTCGAGGGGCTGAGCGAGTTGCTGCACACGATCGTGTTGGTGCGGGACAAGCTGAACCCGCGGCTGCGCCTGCAAGGGGTGCTGCTGACGATGTATCAGCACACGAACCTGTCCAAGCAGGTCATGGACGACGTGCGCGCGCACCTCGGGCAGAAAGTGTACGAAACCGTGATACCGCGCAACGTAACGCTGAGCGAGGCGCCGAGTTTTGGGAAGCCGGTCATTTACTACGATGTGAAATCACCTGGAGCGCGGGCGTACCTGGCCCTGGCGCGGGAGGTTGCAGCGCGTGGATAAGAGAAAAGGCCTTGGCAAAGGGCTCAGCGCCCTCATCGGTTCCGGCGCGATGGCACGCAACGGCGGTACGCTCGAGGACATCACCGCGCTCAGCGGCAACGGCTCGAGAGAAAGCCTGCTCCACCTCGACCCACGCGCCATCAAGCCAAACCCGCGGCAGCCGCGAAAAGAATTCGACGAGGAGACGCTCCAGGAACTCGCCGACAGCATCCGCAGGGACGGCGTCCAGGAGCCGGTTATCGTCCGGCGGTCGGGCGGCGACTATGAGTTGGTGAGCGGGGAACGGCGGGTGCGCGCGGCCGTGATGGCGGACCTCGAGACGATTCCGGCGGTGTGCCGAGACGTGTCCGACCGGGACATGCTCAAGCTGGGGCTGATCGAAAACATCCAGCGCGAAGATCTCAACCCAATCGACCTCGCCCATGCGTACCGCGACCTGATCCAGGAGTTGGACTGGACGCAGGAGCAGTTGGCCGACGAGGTGGGCAAGAAGCGCGTCACTGTCACCAACACGCTGCGGCTGCTCAACCTGCCTGCGGATATCCAGGCGCTCGTACTCGACGGCGCGCTCACCATGGGCCATGCCCGCGCCCTGCTGGCGATTGATAAGCCGGCCGCGCAACGGGCCGCCGCACAGAAGATCATCCGCGAAGGCCTGTCGGTGCGCCAGGCGGAAAAACTCGCGGGCCAGAAAGTCGAAGAGCCCGATGCCAAGAAGCCCCGCCCACCCGAGCGCAAAGACCCGAACATCGCCGCCCTCGAAGACGACCTCCGCAGGCGGCTCGGGACAAAAGTCAGCATCCGCGCCTCTAAAAAGAACCGGGGCAAGATCGAGATCCAGTTTTTCAACCTCGACGAACTCGAACGCATCCTCGCCGTCATCTCGGGCTCGCCAATGTGAAACACGCGGACTGACTACGCGACCAACAGGCAACACGGATGCAGACAACGTAGGTCCGAATTCTGATTCGGACCGGACAAGCCATCAGGCCGGTCCCATTCAGAGATGGGACCTACGTTTTCCTCCAGACTCCGGACTCAAGACTACAGACTAACTTGATCCTCCAGCCCCTAAACATGTAAAAAGTGATAAGGCCCAGCGAAAGGATTACGCCCAATGATTGACATTAAACTCCTGCGTGAGGCGCCGGACGTGGTGCGGCGCGCGCTTCAAAACCGGCAAAATCCCATCGACCTCGATTCCATCCTGCAACTGGACGGGCGGCGCAGACAACTCCTGTACGATATGGAGCAACTCAAGGCCGAGCAAAACCGGGCTTCTGAAGAGATCGCCAAGCGGAAGCGGGCCAAACAGGACGCGTCGGATCAGATTGCGTCGATGAAGTCGGTGAGCGAGAAGATCAAGGAATACGCCGAGCAGGTCAAACAGGCGGACGCCGAGCTCGAGCAACAGTTGCTCGTTATTCCAAATATTCCCGACGAGTCGGTTCCCATCGGGCCGGACGCGTCGGCGAACAGGGAGGAGCGGCGGTGGGGCCAGCCGCCCAAGCTGGATTTCGAGCCCAGGGACCACGTCGAGATCGGGGAGATGTGCGGCATCCTGGATTTCGAGCGGGCGGCAAAGATATCGGGAGCGCGGTTTACGCTGTCGCGTGGGGCGGGCGCGCTGCTCGAACGGGCCCTCATCAATTTCATGCTCGAGACGCACACCCGCGAGCACGGTTATACCGAGATCCTCCCGCCGTTCATGACGAACTCGGACTCGATGCGCGGTACGGGGCAGTTGCCCAAGTTCGCCGCAGACCTGTTCAAGGTGGAAGGGGCGGACCTGTGGCTGATCCCGACTGCCGAGGTGCCGGTGACGAACATCCACCGCGACGAGATCCTCGAGGAAAGTCAGTTGC
>JAPLKX010000632.1 GCA_026387845.1 Candidatus Hydrogenedentota bacterium
CCTGCCCGCGCTCAATCTCGAGAAGGCCCGGCAGGCGGGGTTCGAGCAGGTGGTCGTCGCCTGCGCGTCCTGCTACGCGCGGCTCCGCACCGCAAACCATAAAATCACGCAGTCTCCCGAAGAGCGCGAACGAGTGCATCGGATTATCGAGGCGCCCTACGACGGTTCGGTACGAGTCCGGCACATTCTCGACGTACTCGTCAACGATATCGGCCCCGCGCAAATCCATAAACGCGTCACCGCGCCGCTCCGCGGTATCCGCGTCGCATCCTATTACGGCTGCCTGCTGTCGCGCCCGCCGGAGGTTGTTGCGTTCGACGACGCCGAGCATCCCACCTGCATGGACGCGCTCGTCACCGCCGCCGGCGCCGAAGCCATCGATTGGCCGTACAAAACCGAGTGCTGCGGCGCCAGCCTCTCGATCGTCAAAGGCGACGCCACCAACCGGCTCGGTTACCGGCTGCTGTCAATGGCGGAACGTGCCGGGGCGCAGTGCCTCGTCGTCGCATGCCCGCTGTGCCAGCTCAACCTCGATTTCAGGCAAGCCGACGCAAAGAAAGGCAAACAGCCGATCCCCGACATGCCTGTCGTGTACATCACGCAGCTTCTTGGCCTTGCGCTCGGCCTGTCGCCGCAGTCGCTGGGCCTCGATGCGCTTACAGTAAGCGCCTTGCCGCTTTTCGCAGATGCCGTGGCTTGTGGTGCGGCCGTCCCGGCTGCATCGGCTAAACCACGAGGAGCGTCGTAGCATGGCCACCACGCCCCTCACCTCCACGCAAGATCCAGTCGGCGCGGTGCTCGTGTGCGGCGCGGGCGTCGCCGGCATTCAGGCGTCACTCGACCTGTCCGCGGCCGGGTTCCACGTTTATCTCGTCGAAGACAAGCCGGCCGTCGGCGGCGGGATGACGCGCCTCGACAAGACCTTCCCCACCGGCGACTGCGCGACCTGCATTATCTCGCCGAAATTGGTCGAGTGCATGCGGGATCCCAACATCGAAGTCCTCACCATGGCCGACGTCGTCCAGCTCGATGGCGAGCCCGGCCGGTTCAAAGCCACCGTCGTCCAGCGGCCGCGGTACGTCGATATCGCCAAGTGCACCATGTGCGGCGACTGCTCCGCCGTATGCCCCATCAGAGTCCCCAGCCAGTTTGACGCGCAGATCGGCACGCGCAACGCCATCGACCGCGTCTACGCCCAAGCCGCGCCAAATGCGTTCGTGATCCAGAAGCGGGGCAGGGCCGTTTGCAGTTCCGGGTGCCCGATCGACTCGAGCGTACAGGCCTACGTAGCCCTGATCGCGGCCGGCAGAATTGAAGAAGCCGCCAACGTCATCCGGCGCGAGAACCCGCTCCGTTCGATCTGCGGCCGCGTCTGTTTCCACCCATGCGAAACCCAATGCAACCGCGGCGCTATTGATAACCCCATCAACATCCGCGGCCTCAAACGGTTCGCGATGGACCAATTCCCCGAGCCGTCTGCGCCCGCTCAAATCGCGCCTAGCGGCAAATCCGTCGCCATCATTGGCTCCGGCCCCGCCGGGCTCACGGCGGCCCATTTCCTCGCGCTCGACGGCCACGCCGTCACGGTGTTCGAGTCATTGCCCGTACTCGGCGGGATGCTGTCCGTCGGCATCCCCGACTACCGCCTGCCCGCCGGCGTCTTCGATCGCGATCTCGCCAACATCCGCGCGCTCGGTGTCGAGTTCAAAACCAGTACGGTTGTCGGCAACGACGTGTCCGCCGCCGACATCTCCTCCAAATTCAACGCCGTATTCATAGCGACCGGCGCGCACAGCAGCCAAAAGCTCGCCATCCCCGGCGAAGATTGCCAGGGCGTCCTCTACGGCACGGATTTCCTCCGCCGTTACGCGCTCGGCGAAAAGGTCGCGCTTGGCAAGAACGTCGTGGTAATCGGCGGCGGCAACACCGCCATCGATGCCGCCAGAACCGCCGTCCGGCTCGGCGCCGGCCGCGTCACCATCCTCTACCGGCGCACCCGCAACGAAATGCCAGCCAGCCCCGACGAAATCGAGGCTGCACTGCATGAGGGCATCGATATTCAGTACCTCGCCGCGCCTGTCAAGGCGATCCCGCGAAATGGCGCGCTGGTTTCAATCGAGTGCATCAGGATGCAACTCGGCGAGCCCGACAAAAGCGGGCGCCGCAGGCCCGTGCCTATCCCTGGCTCGGAATTCAAAATCGACACCGACACGCTCATCCCGGCCGTCAGCCAGTCGGTCGACCTCAAGCTGGCCGAGCTGTTCGACGTAAACACGACCGCTTCCGGCACTATCGCCGCCGACTCCCTCACGATGACCACGTCGCGCGAAGGCGTGTTCGCGGGCGGCGACGTCGTGGTCGGCCCGTCGAGCGTCATCGACGCCATCGCGCATGGCAAGCGCGCCGCAAAGGCCATCGACAATTATCTCGGCGGCAAACCGCTCGACACCGGAATCACAAGCCCAGCCCAGCGCGAAAACCCGCTGAGCGAGAACGATCTCACGGCCCTGCGGAAGAAACTGCACGCTACCGACCGCGTCCCGCAGGCCGAACTGCCCGTGGCAACACGCCTCAAGAGTTTTAACGAAGTCGAGCACACCTATTCGGAAGAAGAAGCCCGGCGCGAAGCCCAGCGGTGCCTCAACTGCGGCGTCTGCGCCGAGTGCATGCGCTGCGTCGAGGCGTGCAAGGCCGGCGCCATCTGCCACGACCAAACCGCGCGCACGCTCGAACTCGAGGTTGGCGCCGTCGTGCTCACGCCGGGTTTCGAAGCGTTCGACGGGTCGCGCAGGGGCGAGTTTGGGTTCGGTTACGCCCAGAACGTCGTGACTAACGTGCAGTTCGAGCGCATCCTGTCCGCGTCCGGCCCGACCCAAGGCCACATTGTCCGCCCATCCGACGGCAAGACGCCCAAACGCATCGCGTTCATCCAATGCGTTGGTTCGCGCGACACCGGCTGCGGCAACGATTACTGCTCGTCCGTGTGCTGCATGGCCGCCACCAAAGAAGCTATCCTCGCAAAAGAACACGAGCCCGATCTCGACGTCACCATTTTCTTCCTCGACATCCGGGCATTCGGCAAGGATTTCGACCGGTATTACGAGCGGGCAAAAAACGAAAAGAAAATCAGGTACGTCCGGTCGTTCATCTCGCGCACGTTCGAGATGCCCGACTCGAAAAACCTCCAGCTCACCTATTTCAGCCCCGACAGAAAATTGGTCGAGGAAGAGTTCGACATGGTCGTGCTCTCGGTTGCGCTCGAACCCAGTTCCTTGCTTCGCGACCAGGCCCGGAACATCGGCGTCGGCCTCAACAAATGGGGATTCGCCGAGACCGCCGAACTCGACCCGCTCCAAACCACCCGGCCCGGCGTGTTTGTCGGCGGCACGTTCCAGGAACCAAAAGACATCCCCGATACCGTCATGCAGGCCAGCGCCGCCGCCTCGCGCGCCATGGCCCTGCTTGCGCCCGCTCGCGGCTCGCGCATCCGCACAAAGCAGTATCCGCCCCAACGCGACGTCACGGACGAGCCGCCGCGCGTCGGCGTGTTCGTCTGCCACTGCGGCAGCAACATCGCGTCGGTCGTCGACGTCGAGCGCGTCGTCGAAGCTGCCCGCAGCCTCCCCAACGTCGTCCACGCCGAGCACACCATCTACACCTGCGCCGACGACAGCCAGGCCAGCATCAAGCAGCGGATCGCTGAGCACCGGATTAACCGCGTACTCATCGCGTCCTGCACACCGCGCACACACGAGCCGATTTTCCGCGACACGCTCCGCGATGCCGGCCTCAACCCGTACCTGCTCGAGATGGCCAACATCCGCGAGCAGTGCTCGTGGGTTCACGCGGGCGATCCCGAACGCGCCACCAGCAAAGCCATCGAGCTTGTCCGGATGATGGTAGCGCGCACCGCACAACTCCTGCCCATCAAGGACGAAACCGTCCCCGTCGACAATGCGGCACTGATCGTCGGCGGCGGGATCGGCGGTATGACGGCCGCGCTCGGGCTGGCGGCGCAAAGGTTCCCGGTACATCTCGTCGAGAAATCCGGCGAACTCGGCGGCACCGCGCGCCGCGTCCAACGCACGCTCGACGGCATGAACGTGCAAGAATTCTTGAATAATACGATTGAGAAAGTGGCCGCCAATCCCCTGATCACGGTCTACCTCAACGCGAGAGCCGCCCAGGTCGAGGGCCATATCGGCGCATTCTCGTCGAAAATCATTTCAAAAGGCCACACGTACGAAATCAAGCACGGGGTGGTTGTCGTCGCGACGGGCGCAGAGGAGTTGCCGCCAACTTCGTATCAGTACGGGAAGAACAAGAACGTACTGACGCAGTTGGATCTCTCCGAACGTATCGCGGCGGGTAAACTCGACCTGGCCAATCGCGCCACCATCGTCATGATCCAGTGTGTCGACCAGCGGAACGTCGAGCGTCCTTACTGCAGCCGCGTTTGCTGTACCACAGCCGTCAAGAACGCGCTCGAGTTGCGCGACCGCTATCCCAACGCCCGAATCCTCGTCCTTTACCGTGACATGCGCACCTACGGGTTCCGCGAGGCCGCGTACAGAGAGGCGCGCGAGAAGGGCGTCATGTTCGTCCGCTACGAGCCGGATCTGCCGCCGCAGTTCGACGCAAACGGACGGCTCCGATTCATCGAGCCGGCGCTCGGCCGTGAAATCGAGCTTGTCCCCGACCTGCTCGTCCTGGCCGCGCCCATGACGCCCCGCGCCGACCGCCAGGAACTGTCCGAGCTGCTCCGCGTCCCGCTCAACGCCGACGGGTTCTTCCTCGAAGCCCACGTCAAGCTGCGCCCGGTCGATTTCGCCAGCGAAGGCCTGTTTCTCTGCGGCACCGCGCACGCACCCAAGAGCATCGGCGAGACCATCTCGCAGGCCAGCGCCGTCGCGGGCCGCGCCGCATCGATTCTCTCGCGCAAACGTATGCCCGTCAGCGGCCAGATTGCCTGGGTCGATCCCGACAAGTGCATATCCTGCATGACGTGCGTCCACGTCTGCCCGTATCACGCGCCCATTGTCGGCAACAACAACAAGGCCGAAATCCAGGGCGTCGTCTGCATGGGTTGTGGAAGCTGCACCGCCGAATGCCCCGCCAAAGCCGTGCAACTGCGCAATTACCTCGACACCCAAATCCTCCGCGCGATCGATTACGTCCTGACAGACTCGCCCGCGGCGGAATCTGTCGAGGCCGGCTATTTCGATCAGGTCGGAGTCGCCCCGCCGCGATGGCGTAAAGGAACATGATGAGCGATCTTGAGAAAAATACCGACGCCGCAGAGCAGCCCGTGATCCTCGCGTTCTGCTGCCACTACTGCGCGTACGCCGCTGCCGATCTCGCCGGCACCATGCGCCTGCAATACCCCGGCGCCGTCCGCATCCTGCGCCTTCCCTGCACCGGCAAAATCGAGGTCAACTACATCCTCGCCGCGTTCGAGCGCGGCGTCGACGGCGTCATTGTCGCCGGCTGCCTCGAAGGCGGGTGCCATTTCCAGGAAGGCAACCTCCGCGCCCGCAGAAGGGTCGAACGGGCCAAGCAGATACTCGCCGAAATCGGTATCGAGCCCGAACGCCTCGAAATGTTCAACCTCTCCTCGGCGGAAGGCACAAGGTTTGCCGAGATCGTCAACGAAATGAACTCGCGCGTCCACAGACTCGGCCCAAGCCCCTTGCGCGGCAAAAGCCACGTTTCCTCCTTGGAGAACGTGGTGCCGTCCACAATGTCCACTGTGTCCACAACGTCCACAACGTCCACTCCAAAATGCGCCACCATGGAGAAGCACCATGATTGTTGCTGATCGTAAGAAAATCCCCGAAATCCGCGATATGCTTAAAGACCACAAACGCGTCCTGCACCATCGAGCGGCAGTGCGAAGACGCCTTTATCGACGCCCTCGCGCCGCGCGTCTCCGAATACGACGCCATTTGTTCGCTGGGCTGCGGCGCCGGCGTTCAGGCGCTCGCAGAACGGTTCCCCAACACGGCCGTCTACCCCGGCCTCAACACGCAATTCATCGGCATCCTCGAGTCGCAGGGCGTGTGGACGGAGAAATGTGCCGGCTGCGGATCATGCCGGCTGGGCCAGTTCGCCGGCATCTGCCCCCTCACGCGCTGCGCAAAGCGGCTCCTCAACGGCCCCTGCGCCGGGTCGCGCGACGGCAAGTGCGAGGTGAGCGACAAGACCGACTGCGCCTGGCAGCTTATCTACGACCGCGCCCGATCTCTCGGCGTGCTCGACCAGTTCGACGCCATCGCCGAACCCCAGGATTGGTCCACAAGCCTCGATGGCGGCCCGAGAAAAGTCGTCCGGGAAGATCAGTGCATCGCCGGCCTCGGCCCAAAAGCCTAATCGCCAGGTCTCTTTATAGGTCCGATCCGTCTGATCGGTCCGATCCGTCCGATCTAAACGCTCAGCGCCAGCGTCAGGGAAAAACTTCAAGAAAAATAGGCAAGCCTCGGCTCCGGTCCCGCTATGTGCGCCCGCATTCTTATGCGCCCGCATTCTTATGCGCCCGCTCCCCCTCCCCTCACATTGAGGAGGGGAAGCGTGCCAAGGGACCAGAGGTCAAGGGAGTAGCTGAATTCAATTTGCCTTTCGGCAGTCGAACACGTCCAACCTTCTTACCGCGCCGGGAGGAGCTCGGGATTAACGTCTGTCGCCGTACCACTGCCCCTTGCCATACACCTGCTGAGCCTCTTCCGGAAATACCTGCTTGCGCACCCGCGCCAGATGAAGGCAACGCAGGTTTTTGGGGCCAAGAGGTTTGTGGAAGATTGGTTAGTTGGCGGGGCGCCTGCCGTTACGACCTGTGCCGGCCGAATGCAGCAGGATTCCGCCGCCCAGGAAAACGGAGAGCAGAAATGCGATGGCAAACCCTTTGGCTGCGGGCAAGGGCGGGGCCTCGCCGGGGTCTTCCTCACCTTCGCCCTCTTCGCCCTCGCCTTCCCCTTCCTCCCCCTCGCTTTCGCCCTCCTCGCCCTCACCTTCGCCGATCACCTGTGAACCGCACCGGGTGCGGTCCAGGGCCCCCGCAACGAATTCCGCCGTACTTTCTGAAGCCAAATATTCGTCAAGGTTTGAAAACCCGTCGCCGTCGGCGTCGCCATTCCAAGCGAGGTATTCCGGCAGCTTCGAGTAATTGGCGAGATCGATAGTCTCGGGACTTATGGGCACAGTGGTGGGCAGGGCGTAAATCAGCGAAATCGCGTACCCGCCGGACCCGGAGAAGGTGTACTGGCCCGGCGCCTCTTCCTCGAATGCCCCGTTGCCTATGGTTAAATGGCCATAAATCAGCGCGAGAAGCGGATCGAACAGCGGCTGCAGGGCGGCGTAGTCCTCCACCCCAAGGTACGCCTGCAGAACCGCCAAGTTGTGAGTGAAGACATTGTAGACCATCTCATGCGAGACGCCCCCGACGGCCTTAAAATCCAGTTCCGGATTCCTGAGAATAGCCGATACCAGCCCCAATTCGCACGAACAGTCCGGCATTGCGTTCCCGCCGAGTTCGCACTTGAACGACTCCCTGTCATCCATCCAAGAAGCGCCGTTGACGTCGGCGTCCGGAAAGGAAAGGGCCTCCACCAACGGCATGTACTCCGCGAGGGCTTCCGGAGGAAAGTTTATGCTGCAGTCACAAAAATTCACATTGATGACATTGGCAAGAGCCGGGGCTGCAACAAACCACACCACTATAGCAAGTGCGCCCACTCGCATGATGGTCGGTCCCCTCAGTCAGAAACTCCGGTTCCCGATCCCCTTCTTCGCCACCTACCAGTGAAAACGATGAAGACCCATCAGTATAGTGAGTATTCTGCTAATTTGCAAGCGTCTTCACTATGCCGCCAGCGCCGCCCCCAAGCTACCATCCACTCCCCCAACTCAGGTATAATCGCCTAATCGGCCAACCCGGCGACCAACCCAACACGGGCCTGTAGCTCAGTGGTTAGAGCAGGTGACTCATAATCACTTGGTCGTAGGTTCGACTCCTACCAGGCCCACCAATATTTACAGGGGTTTGCAAGCACTCGCAAGCCCCTTTCCGTTCCCTCCTCCGGTGACTCCAGTTTGCTGCGCCTCGACCTGCCATTACGAATGAGTCGTGCCTGCCAACACTGCCAGTCAAGTCATATCTTCATCAGCCAGCGCATGAGGCGGTCGCGCAGGCGGTCTGGAATTATGCGAATCAGCGCCGACTGCAGGCGTGCATCGATGCCTACGGGATATCTTGTCTTGGGCCGGCGTGATTCGAGAGCGTGGCGGACAGCTTTTGCCACATGTTCCGGCCCAATTGCCAGTCGCAGGGCCTTATCCGCAGTGGCTTGCACGGATACAATAGGCCCCGCGTATAACGTTGAGGCTTCCGGGGGTAGTGAAGCGAGCATTTGCGTGGTTGCCGCGCGGGATTTTTCCCAAATGGGCGTGCGAATGAGACCTGGTTCCACGAGGGCGACCTGGATTTTCCATGGATGCAATTCCACCCGCAGAGAATCGCCGATTCCTTCGAGGGCATGTTTGGTTGCCGCGTACGCGCCCAAAAAAGGTTCGCACCAGAAACCCGAAGTCGAACTCATCAGTACAATTCGACCACGTCCCGCCCTGATCATCGGGAGAAAGGCCTGCGTAACCGAAATCAACCCAAAAACATTGACTTGGAACTGGCGTTCAATCTCCCCGGGCGGGATGAACTCCAGCGGACCGGCCACCACGATGCCCGCATTGTTTACCAGCCCTTGAAGACCTTCATGTCCCACTGTTTCTTGTATAGATGCAGCCGCCGCGGCAATGGTCTCAGGTTTGGTTACGTCCAGCAAGAGCGGCTTGATGCCCTTGCCCGCTTTCGATTCCAGGGCTTCTCCGTCTTGCGTGCTGCGCACACCGGCGAACACGTGCCATCCTCTTCGCGCAAGGTCAATGGCACACGCTGCTCCTATGCCGGTTGATGCACCTGTGATTAACACGGCACGCGTGCCAACTTCATCTGACTTCATAGCACCCTCCACTTCCATTACTTCCCGAAGTGACTCTTATGGCATCTGTAGCCGTTCCAGTAAACCAGCGGAAACGCCTGACATACTGCTGATGCAACCGCTGGGAAAAAGGGGACAGAACTGAGATCCGCCACGGCCTCTGCAAAGCCTTGGCTGATATTCTGCCGTTTGATGGCGGCATTTCAACCAGCGCGTGGTTGATTTGTCCGACTTCTGCCATGCCCGCCAATGCTGTTAAAGCAGTCCTACCGCCCATTTTCCAGGGCGTGGATGACGAAATCTTCCGCCTCTCTGTCCCAGGCGTTGCCGGCGCCACCGTTGTCTTTGCCGTCGTAGCCGGCCGTGTAGAGCCTGTACGAGCCGGCCTCCCGCCTATACAGAAACTGGCCCCCGCTGAACGGGTCGACCGGCATTCCCTCCTCGAACTGGTCGGCCAGCGCGTCGAGCGCATCCGGATACTCCCCGTGCTCTCGCCGGTGTTTCTCCAGCGCCGCCACCAAAGCCACTCCGCCGCGGCTTGCGTTCAACCGTGCGGCGGCCTTGGGCAGCCTGTCGAAGTTGTACATGATGAGCCGGCTTAACGGGTTTGTCTCGAACAACGATTGATAGTCCGGCTCTTTGAATTGGTAGTAGGGGGTGTCGAACGTGGATGCTGTTTCCCGGGCCGCAGCGATGGCTTCTTCATACATCGTCAGCCGCTGGTCGTCCGTCATCGACTCCAGTCTTTCCGTATCTTTACCGAAAAACTCGCGGAACGGGTGCGCGAATTCGTCCGGCGACATCCGATTGCTCTTCATGAAGGTGGCCGAGGCCTCCGCATTGCCT
>JAPLKX010000528.1 GCA_026387845.1 Candidatus Hydrogenedentota bacterium
GGACGTGTACTGCGGCGCTTGCCGGGATTAGAGCCCGATTGTCAACAGCCGTTTTCAGTATTGTTCAGTAGTTCGCCTCGCCAGGGCAATGCCGAACCGCCCACGACGGCTGCCAAGTCCGCTATGCCCACTGCGTCCAAACATCAAGGCTCAGGCAAACCCGTCGGACCTGTGATCTAAGCATTTAAAACGGTTAGACTTCCGTTGTTTGGTTGTTTGACATTGCCGATCCCTTATGCTAGATTAAAACGTCTTTGTGGGGTGGTCCGTAAACGGAGATCCTTATAGTCATGGCACTTAATAAGAAACAGTTGAAAACGCTCCAAACGTTGGAGCGGCGGGTCGAGTTATGCCGGGAATTCATGAACGACTGGTTGCTGTTCAACCAGATTCTCAGCGCGTATCCCAAAGCGGACTCGAACAAGGCCCAGCTCGAAAGCCAGTTCCTCAAAATCAAGAGCAAGCTGGCGCGTGAACATCGCGTCCTGAAAGATACGCTCCAGGCCGACTACGGGATCGACGGCAACCTGATGAACATCGTGTCGGGCGCCACGAGCCTTGAAAACATCTATGCCCAATCCGAGGTCTCGATCAAGAAACTGCAAACGGAGTGGCATCGGGCGTTTATCTCAATCAACGAAACCCTTGGCCTACTCGACGACAAACGCACCCGCGCCGAGGCCGGCGAAAAAATATTCGTGATGGACGGCAGCGTGGGCGGCGGGGGTGGCGGTGGCGGCGGGGGAATGTCGGCCGGCACAAAGAAAAACCTCATGATCGTAGCCGTAATCATCGCCATTTTGGCCGCAATGATGCTGATACCGCCCATCCGGGAGATGTATCTGGGCGCGTTCAGGCAGTTTGGAATTCTCAAATAGTCGCAATGGCAGTAACCAGGGAGCGCTGGCCCAGACGCTTTGCGGGGAAAGGAGAAACGCGGTGACAAAACGAGAGTTGGTTATCTCGGTGGCGGAGCGGTTGGGGTATACTCAAAACGAGGTGTCCGAGGTCGTTCAAAAGACCCTCGACACGATCACCGAGTGCCTGGCCGAGGGCCAGCGGCTCGAAATCAGGAATTTTGGCGTTTTCGAAGTCAAGAAGCGCGACGCCCGCATCGGAAGAAACCCACGGACAGGCCAGGAAGTCAGTATTTCCCAGAAGAGCGTGGCCACGTTCAAACCGGGAAAGGCGCTCAAGGAGTACGTCGAAGGTATAGGCCCTAGACCGGCTATTGCCGAACCCGGCAGCGCCGCCGCGGCTCATCCCAACCAACCCGACGGGCAGCCCGGCCTTAGCGTATAATTGGTTCCGGCGGCAAGACAGGCCGGCCAGCCCAGCGCGGGCCGGCGGGTAGTGTTGTCGCGGCGCCCGATGCGGGCGGGCTCCCGAGGTAGCCGGGCCGGGCACAATGGCGTGCGGCAATAGTTGGCGCGAGACACCGCGAGATCTCCAATCCCAGCGAGGTTTTCTGTTGATTACGAACGACGCACGGATGACGTTTACCGAACACCTTGGCGAACTGCGGACGCGCCTCATCCGCTCGTGCGCCGCCATCCTCATTTCGTTCATCCTGTGCTACATCGTCCACGAGCAGATTTTCCTCCTCGTGGCATACCCCCTCAGCTCGCTGAAAAGCCAGGGCATCATCGTCGACGATTCCGCCGCCACTCCCGTGCCCGGCGATCCAGCGGCCGCACAGAACCAAGCCAATCCCGCCCCGCCAAAGCCGGCCAAAGAAGACCCGGGCAAGTCCCCGTGGACGGCTCTCAATCCGATGGAACCGTTCGTGGTCCAGTTGAAGCTGTCTTTGTACGCCGGGTTCATACTGGCGCTGCCGTTCGTGATTTATCAGCTATGCGCATTCATCTTTCCGGGTCTGACGCCGTCAGAACGGAAGGTTGTTCGGTTTTTGCTGATAGGCTCGACCGTCTTTGTGATTTTTGGCGTGGCGACGGCGTATTTTGCCGTTTTCCCGATGGTGATGCCATACCTGACGACGTTCGTGCCGCCGGGTGTCCAGGTGCAATTGCGAATGAGCGAGACCGTGTCGCTGATACTGAAAGGCATGTTGGGTTTTGCCATTGCGTTTCAATTCCCGATGGTCGTAATGATACTGGTGTATCTTGGCCTGCTTTCGCCATTGACCCTGCGCAAGTACCGCCGCCATGCAATTGTGATACTTGCCGTGGCCTCAGCCGCATTCACGCCCCCCGACCCATTTTCGATGATTGCGATGCTGGTTCCGCTGCTGTTCTTGTATGAAATCAGCATCTGGGCGTCTGTTATTATGCTGAGGAAGCGGGAGAAAGCCGAAGCGGCCGCGGGCGCTTCCTGAAGAATGTTATGATAGCGGCGTCTGAGCCGCCTCGAGGTGCATTATGTTCAACAGCATTGGCGTAGGTGAGATTGTCGTCATTGCCGTCATTGCGCTCATTGTTATGGGGCCGGAGAAGTTTCCCGAGTTCGCCAAGATTGCCATGCGGGCGTTCCGCGACGTCCGCGGCTACGTCGACGACATCAAAAAAGAAATGGCCAACGAACTCAACCCCGTAAAGCGCGAAATCAACCAGTTGGCCCGGTACAAACCCGAAGAGTACATCGACAAACTCGCCAGCGCCATCACGGCCGCCGTCGAAGACGATCCCCAGCCCAAACCCAATTCCGCCCAGGAGGGTCAAAAACCTGCGGAAACAGTTTCCGCCGAATCCTCACCAGACACCCCGCCCCCGCAAGAACCCTACAAATACGAAGACTAAAGGCGGGCGCGGTTGGTTTAATCTTCCCTCAGGCAGGGGCTTGTTTGGCCGCGCGGGCTTAGGCGCATAACCGGCTTGCCGGGCGCAAACACCCGCAAGAGCCGCTCCCGCACCATAGCCAGGCGGCCCTCGGGGTCATCCCCCAATGGCACTTGGCCGCCCGCCATCGTCCGGTGGCCGCCGCCCGTCCCGATCCCGCGGATCACGCGCAACATCTTCACGGCCGCGTTCCCCGCCGGCGCCGATGTCCTCACGGAAAGGTAGATTTTGTCGCCACAAACACCATAGCAGACCGCCGCCGTCATCCCCTCGAGCCGAAGGAGCAGGTCTGCCACTTCCGCGATCATCTCGGCGCTGTGGCACAATTGGACGCAGCTTACGACGGTCGTCCCGGCCACGACCACGTTGGCCAAGCTCTCGCTGAGCGTCCTGAAATACTCGGCCGTAACCGGGGCGCGGTGTATTTTTGCGAGCTTTTTCTTGTCGGCGATCAGGAAGAGTTCGCGGTAGGCGTGTATGTCGGCGGGGCTTGACTCGCGCCCCAGGTCCTGCGTGTCGGACTGAATCCCGTAAAACATAGCGGTTGCCAAATCGCTGCCTAGCGGCAAGCCGGCCGCCTCAACATATTCATACAAAATGCTGGTGCTGGCCCCGTAGCCTGGCCGCACATCCGCATGACGCGCCGACCACGACCGCCTCACCGGCAGCCGGTGGTGGTCGATCACGACGTCCGCTTGGCGCGACGGGGGGAGCGGGTTGATACCCGAACACGGTTGTGTGTCCACCAGGCACACCAGTTCGTAATCGTCTACCCGGGCGGGGTCGACGTGTCCGGCTTTGATGCGGAGCAGACTCACCATGGCGCGGTTCTCGGCTCTGCTGAACGTCCCGCCATAGCCGATGTCGGCCTTTTTGCGCAGTTTGACACGCAGCAACTCTTTCAAGGCGGCGGCGCTCGCCAGCGCATCGGGATCGGGGCTGTCCTGCGTCAGGATGAGGGTCCGGCCCGGCGAGTCGCAGACTTCCAGCAGGTGCTCGAGTTTTTTATTGGCGCCAGGGGATATGTCGTGGTGGTTGTCCATGCCGGCTTACACATTGAACCGGAACAACACGATGTCGCCGTCCCGCATGATGTAATCCTTGCCTTCCAGCCGCACATGTCCCTGCTCCTTGGCTTTGGCCATGGAACCGGCGGCGATGAAATCGTCATAGTTGACGATCTCCGCACGGATGAACCCCCGCTGAATGTCGGAGTGGATCACGCCCGCGGCGTCGACGGCCCGCGTGTTCTTGCGGATGGTCCACGCTCTGACTTCGGGTTCGCCCGCGGTCAAGAAGCTCATCAGACCCAGCATATCGTACGCGGCATGGATAAAATGCGCCCGCGACTCCTCCCCCAGCCCCAAGTCGTCCCGGAACGCTTGCCGCTCTTCCTCGGGCAACTCCGCCACCTCCAACTCCATTTTGCCGCACAACTCCACAAGCGTCTGGTTCGCCTCCCGCGCATAGGATGCAAGGCCGGACGGGTCTGGTTTGCCTATCTGTCCCTCGCCGTAATTGCCCAGCAACATCAACGGTTTCCGCGAAAGCAGGCCGAACCCGGCTACTTCGGCTTCTTCCTGGGGCGACAGGTCGAGCGTCCGCAGGCTTCGGCCGCCCTCGATGTGATCCCGGCAACGTTTTAGAACATCGAGTTCCGCTCCTTTTCGGTGTTCTTTCTCGAGGCGTTCCGCGCGTTTGTCAATGACGATAAAATCGCCCAGTTGCAGTTCCTGTTCCAAGGACCGGCAATCCCTCACAGGGTCCACCGAGCCCGCCGGATGCAGCACGTCTTCATTTTCAAATGCCCGCACGACATGCACCAATGCGTCCGCATTCTTCAAAAGTGCCAGCGCGCCGCTGTCTATCACTTTTTGCTCGCCGGCGGCCTCGTTGGGCGCAACGTCGATGAACTGGACTTCGGCATACGTTTTTTTTCGCGGCTTGTGGATCTCTGCAAGGCGGTCCACCCGGGCATCCGGCACCTTAATTACGGCCACGTTGGCATCGCGGCTGCCGAACGCGCCCACCGCCGCGTGGGCGCCGCTTAACGCGTTGAAGATGGTGGTCTTCCCCGACCGGGGAAACCCGATAATGCCGATTTTCATAGTCCCGTAACCCCACTGGTCCAGTATGTTCATGGTATCAGGACCAGGCGGCCGCTGCAAATGTGTTCGCGCAAGGGCTGTTGAGAAAACACCCTCGGTCAACGCGATTGCAGCACTGTGGCCGCGCCCCAGCCGGTCAGAGGCTGATATGACCCTCCATGCGAAGTCTCACGCTCACGTCCCACCGGGGCGACATCGCGGGCACCGTCCCGGTCATTTGCACGTCCAGCGTCGGGCAATCCGGCCACGGATTGGATTCGTTGTCTTCAATCAATTCGAGGAAATCCACCGGTTGCGGAGGCTCAAGCGTAATCGTGGTCCCAAGGCCCGTTTCAGAACCGGCTTCTCCCAGATCCACAGCCGGTTGCGCAACTCCCAATACCGGCTTGGGCTCGTAAAACATCGAAAGTGCCGTCAATGTATTGAAGTCGTTCTCGACGGTCTCTATCTTGATGTCCAGCAGTTCGAGCCGTTCCACGTCAAGCAACCCGGCCACGAATCCGCCTACCGCGTCCCTCACCATCTCATCCACCTCCTCCGAATCCGGCATCGTACATATCGGAACTGGCGGTATGTCCGTATCCGGCGTGAGTATGTCACCCGGGTTTGCGTCTCCGTAATCTTCAACCGTATAGCCGGTTATTACGGGAATCGAGACTTCCACCGAAACCGGATATCCCCCAGAACAACCCACTGAAGCAAATACACATAGGCCTGCAAGAACTGCCCACTTGCCCGTCCATAGTACACGTAACTTCATTTTAAACCTCCATGCCTATATGTACTTCTACCATACGCCCCTTGATTTGTTTCACCAGACCCGCGCCAATACGAGTTTTTCTTGATTTCCGCAATAGCCCAACGCACGGGCCTGTCCTGTAACAACATCGGGGGGCCGGTTAAGTCCTGTTACCAGCGTAAGGTTACGTCTGCGGAGGTAGGTTGCACCGGGCGGGTGCCTGCCACTAAAATCTCTTTACAAATCCACCCCGGAACCAGTAAACTCGGAGGGAGGCCGAAGTGTTTGTCCAGCCCGGCGCGCGGGAGATTGTAAATGCCCGGCTGGACTTGGACAAGAACCTCGAGGAGGCCGTCCGCATTGCAATTGCTCGGGAAGGCGATACGCTTCCCCTCTACCGTGGCGATCTCGACAAGTTCGCTTCGTTGAATGCGTCCTCCCGCGGGATTACGGATCTGACCGGTCTGGAATGGTGCAAAGGCCTTGTCACACTCCAGCTTTACAACAACAACATTACAGACATCACCCAACTCACGACCCTCGAAGACTTGCAGGACCTCTATCTCTGGGACAACCAAATATCCGATATTACGGCGCTCGGACTGCTCAAGAACCTCCGTTACGTGTTTCTCCACAACAACGAGATCACCGACATTTCGTGCCTCGAGTACAATGCGTCGTGGGAAAGCGGCGATATAGTAAACATCTCGGGCAATTACATCGACCAATACGGACTGTGCTACGTCGTACCGGCAATGGAAAAGTTGGGGGTTCTGGTTTACAAGGATGAAACCGCCGTTTGCGAGCAGATCCGCGTCAACATTCCCGACCCCGCGCTCGAACTCCGACTCCGGTGGGCGCTCAACCTCAGAGATGAAGAGATCTTTCCTTACATCTACGACACGGACCTGCAATACTACTATGACACGGGCGGCGTACGAAAAAAATTCGAGTTCTTCATCGCAAATGACGCCGGAATCACCGATCTCACGGGCCTCGAATACTGCACGAACCTGCAATTGCTCAATCTTGAAGGCAACGAAATCTCCGACATCACCCCCATTGCCAACCTCAGCCTCCTCAACACCCTGTATCTCGGTGGAAACAACATTGAAGATATCAGGCCGCTGGCCGAGTTGTACGCTCTGACCGAACTGGGCCTTCAGGCGAACCAGATTTCCGATCTCACACCACTCCAGGCGCTCGGCGGGCTGATCAAGCTGTATTTGAATGAAAACAGAATCACGGACCTCACCAAGCTGCAGTGGCTGCTCAACCTGAAGTTGTTGACGCTGGACAATCAAAAGACGACCGGCATCGGCCCGGCAGACGGCTTGATCAATATTGATGTTCTCAGCCGGATCGCCGGCTTGCTAAGCCTCAGCATCAGCGGAAACAGCATTGCCAACCTCGCGCCACTGACGCCCCTCGTCAATTTGCTTGAGCTGGCGGTAGCCAACAACGCAACTCCCGGCGAAGAGAGTTGTGCTGGTGGAGACATGAGTGTCGCGTCCAAGTGGACGTTGGGCGCGAGTTGGAGAATTGCGGATGGGACCCTTACTCACTCGCCCGGAGCAACAGCGACGGCAGTCCAAGACGAGACTGACCAGGCTGTGCCGCTGGAGGCTGGGAAAAAGTATGGAATGGCATTCACCTTGTCGGATGTGACTGCCGGCTCAGTTACAGTTTTTCTGGGTACCGGCACCGACTCAATCACCTACAATGCCGACGGCAGCTACACCACTCGCATAAAGGCGTTAGGCGTAACGCCCGACATTATCTTTGCCCCCTCCGCCGACTTCGCGGGCTCGATTGATAATGTCAGCGTAAGGAATTTGTTCGGCATCACCGACGTCTCGCCCCTCCAAGGCCTGTCCGACCTCTATTTCCTCGACGCTTCGGATAACAACATATCCGACATATCCCGGCTGGTCGACCTCAAGGAGATGATTTATCTCTATTTGCACGACAACCAGATCACAGAGGTGACCGTTCTGGCGGGGTATCCGAACTTGTCCGTGGCAACGCTCGCCAACAACAAAATCACGGATATCAGCCCGCTGGTGGCCAATGCGGGTCTAGGCGATGAATGGTACGGCCAACCTTATCCGCAGGTGCACGACATGGTCGACGTCCGCGGGAACACGCTGAGTGTGGAAAACATCTGCAATGATATCCGCACCCTGCGCCTGCGTAACGTCATTGTAAAAACCGACGAGCAACAGATCTGCGACCCATTCGCCGAAAGTTACACCCTCACGATGTCCGTGGCCGTAACGGGATCCGGCACCGTAGAGCCACCGGTAGGTTCCCGCACCTATGTCAGTGGAACCCCAATCACACTGAACGCCACACCCGCAGAAGGCTTCGAATTCAGCCGGTGGGAGGGCGATTTGGAATCGACCGAGAATCCGGTCCAAATCGTCATGGACTCGAACAAGCACATCACGGCCGTGTTTGCACAGTCCTCCATCAAGTACACCCTCACCGTCGAGATATCCGGTAAGGGCACGGTCACGCTCGATCCAATCGCTATTGACAATCTCTACTCAAGCGAAACGCCCGTTAAGGTGACCGCCACAGCGGACCGAGCAGGGGCCCCTCCAGACGCTGCGTATTTATGTAGAAGGGAACGGCACGACCAATCCGGAGCCGGGCTCGCATCAGTATGCGCTTGGCACGGGCGCCCAGGTTTTGGCAATCCCGGATCTCGGTTACAAGTTCATCCGGTGGGAAGGCGACGTCCCTGCAAACTCACCGGCCGGCATAACCGTAATAATGACGAGCGGTAAATCCATTACGGCCGTGTTCGGACCCGACGAGTTCGACTATACGCTGGCGGTCGGTGTCGGCGGAGGCGGCACGGTGGAAGTCGAGCCAACGCACAACTGCGAGTCGTGCGGGCCCGGGTACTACCGCTACCAGGAAGGCGAAACGGTAACCATCACGGCGGTACCCGATGAAGAACACGTCTTCGACTATTGGCGCGGCGCCCTGACCTCCTCCGAAAATCCCGCCACTATCACCATGGACAGCGACAAATCGGTCACGCCCGTGTTCCTCTATGCGCCTGTCCGTTACGAACTTTCCATTGGCGCCATGGAAGGCGGAACGACCTCGCCCGCCCCCGGCACCTACCTCTACGCCGAAGGCAAGAAGATCACTGTCACGGCCTTGCCCTATCAGGGATACGAATTCGACCGCTGGGAAGGCGACTACGAGGGCACCAATGCATCCCAGCTCGTCACCATGAGCGGCAACATCCAGATGCAGGCCTTTTTCAAGCCGTTTCCTTTCCTCACCGGGATTTCGCCAGACAAAGGCTCCACGCTCGGCGGGACCACCGTCACGATTACGGGCGGCCGGCTCGCAGGAGCCATCGAAGTGTGGTTCGACGACCGAATGGGAGTCATCCTGGCGAGAGATGACAACGAACTGAGCGTGGAGACGCCGCCCCATGATCGCGGCGTGGCAACCGTTGTCGTCGTCACGGATGTTGGTGAAACCGCGCCTCTCGTGGGGGCTTTCACATTTGTCGAGCCGCCCGGCCCTCCCGAATACGGCGAAGTCAGCCCGGCGTACGGGAGCATTAACGGCAATGACTCGGTGCTCATTCGCGGGCAGAACCTCCAGTTGACTCAAAGCGTCCTGTTCGGGGGCTTGGCCGCGCAGATCGTCTTTTCGACCGAGAGCAGCCTGTCGGTAAAGACGCCGGCGCACGCTGAGGGTGTCGTCAACATCGACATCACCACGACAACCGGCTCGACAAGCGGGATCAACGCGTTCACGTACCTCCCGCCCCCGCAGGTTACTGGAATCAGCCCCAGCCAAGGGTATATCTCGGGCGGCGAGACCGTCACCATTTCCGGCACAAATCTCGGCCAGGCGTCCCAGGTCGTTTTCGACGACTCGCAGGCCGCCATCAAGGCCAGAACGCCCACCGAACTCGTCGTGACGGCCCCCGCGCACGCCACCGGAACCGTCGACGTGCTCGTCATCACGCCCGGCGGCGTCACCATCGCTGAAAACGCCTACAACTACTACAGCGCCGGCGGAACCATCCGGTGCCGCGTCGCCAACAACGTCAATATGGAACCGATTTACGATGCGACCGTGCGGCTGAACAACGGATCGAGCATCTCGAGCAGCACCGACGGGATGTACGTGTTCACCAACCTCCGGCCCGGCGACTATGAGGTCAGCGTGATCACGGCCAACTGCGGCCAGGAGAGCTACCCCGTCACCGTCCGCGCCAACGAGCAGGCCGACCTTAACGTGATGCTCGAATGCGAGAAGGCTGAGCCCGCCGGCACGTGTCAATCGCCGGCAAAACGGCTCACGGCCACCATTGCGGAAACCACCATGCCCCTGAGCATCCAGGATTCGCCGACAAAATCCGTCCGCGCCGATGCGGTTCTCGCCATCCGCCTTACGACCGGGGCCCCCATAGATCCCGCCAGCGCGTGGGCCTATGTCGAAGCCGCCGGATGGACCGGGTCAGGCGGCTCTTGGCGGCCCGTAGACGCCGAAGACGGCCGCGACGGCTGGGTGGTCTATCAGCCCGCGGAACCGCTTCCCGCGGGGCAGGTGGTCGCCATGACGGTTGGCGCCTCCACGCTGGACGGAACGCCCGTCGGCCCGATAACGTACGATTTCGCTGTCGCCGCGGCGGTTGGGACGCCCGAGGCTCCCACGCTCGTCGACGCCCCCGAAATCCCGGCACTCCCCGGCTTGATCGCCGCGCCGAAGTCCCAAGCTTACCGAGTCGCGCCCTCGCAGGTGTTCAACGCGCCGTCCACGATCCTGGTCCCGCTGCCGGAAACGGTCCGTGATGATGTTGAGGTGTATTATTACAGCGAATCGATCAAACACACTGGCTGGTACCCCGCCCGCAATGTCACCGGATTCATCGAGCCCGGGTCACGCAAAACGGTCGAAATGGACGGCCAGCGGTACATTGAACTTCAGGTCAACCACGGCGGCGTCATCCAACTCGGCCAAGCCACGCGCTTCAACCTGGGCGGCACGACTTCCGTCGAAGTCGGATTTACCGGCAACCCCGCCGCGTGGCTGCTGCTGGCCGGAACGGTCGCAGCCCTGTCGCTGGCACTCGGGATGATCGCTTCCCGCCAACGAAAGGCCTAAGAAAATCAGGACAGGTTGCCCGCCTTTTCCGTTACGGGTTGCTCGTAATCCACGTCTCACCGACGGACTTGGCCTGAATCGACCCTTCCAACTCCGGGTCCATGGTGCCGGTGGCAACCCGGGTGAGCGAGATTGTCACGTCGCATGAATCCTCAACGTCGGTTAGTTCGAGGTCATCTGCGTTGATGGTGTAGAGGCCGTTGTCACCAATATCGGCCAATATGCCTTGGACGCACGACCCCCCTATGAACAAGGCGATGCCGGGCGAGGTCTCGTAGTTGTCTTCCCACGTAACATCGAAAGCCACGGCGCGGCTGATGGCAGTCCCCTGAACGGGTGCCGTGATGGTAACCGTCGGCGGCGCAACGACTTCGCTGATGTAGGGGCCTTCGCCGTCGCGCGTGAACTCGAACGTGTAGAGGTCCGCCGGGGCCAGCGTGGCCTCATAATAGACGAACGCCCCCTGTTTCGCCTGGAGCGGAACGGCATTGACGGTAATGTCGTCGCCACAGTCACCCAGGCTCAACGCGGTTCCGAACGGTCCGCCTACGGTAAACGTTGCGGTAACCGTAGCGGCGCCGTCTTTTTCCAGGACGTTGAACGACAAGTAGATTCCGCCGGTCCGGATATTGCAGGAATCTTCGCGCGGGCACCCGGCAAAGAAGATGCTCACACAAACGATTGCCAAAACTGTCCCGTATTTCATTTGCAATACCTCCCTTTGTGTTTCGATTGAGACGGGCAGCGGCACTTCCCAGACTACATGCCGCTATTGATCGTACAGGGATTGGAAAAAACTGTTACGGGTGGCTGCGGTGGTTTTTTGCTGGTGGCCGATTTACAGCCCCGCGGCATTCCCCAGGAAGTCAAGCACGTCCAAGTCGCCGTTGCCAAGAACGAAATCGACAAAC
This sequence comes from Candidatus Hydrogenedentota bacterium, assembly GCA_026387845.1. Lineage (GTDB taxonomy): Bacteria > Hydrogenedentota > Hydrogenedentia > Hydrogenedentales > SLHB01 > JAPLKX01. The sequence continues at coordinate 11,699 of JAPLKX010000528.1, forward strand.
GCGGCGATCACGTCTGCACCCAATTCATCGCGGAAGAAATCGTTCAGAGACGTGAAGAAACTGCCGATCGAATTCAACGCATCAAAGAGGTTCTCGCTCTGGCCAGCCAGCAGTTGCACATTCTGGGGCTCCTGCATGAACTCGACCAGCCCCGCAAGTACCGAGACGGCTTCACGCTGAATATCCAGCCCCGCGAGAAGCTCGTTGGCAAACACGGCGTTGCCCGCCAACTGCTCGCCAAAGATCCGCACGCTGTTGTAAATCTGCTCGGCGAGGGCGGTCTGTCCGTTCTGTTCGTAGTACTTGCCGTAATCGATGAGTTGACTGCCCAGCCCGACCAAGTCGCCGTACTGCGAAGTACCCGCCGTCAACGCCACCAGGAGGCGCGCCACCTCTTCGGCGACGCCGGTTTCGGCCAGGGCCTGTTCCTGGAATCCGGCGGCTTGCTGGGTGTAGGGGTTTGCTTCAGCGAGGCTCTGTGCGGTTTCGAGGGCGCTGGCGGCGCCTTCGGCATCGCCCTGGGCGAACAGGCTGGCGGCGAGTTGGTAATAGGCGAGGGCGTTGTTGGGATCGAGTTGTGCCTGGGCGGCAAACTCAGCGGCGGCCTTCGGCGCGCCGTCGGCCTCCTGGGTGTACGTGTTTCCCAGCGCGGACCGAAGGTATGGGTTGTCGGGGTCGGCCTGGACTGCCGCCAGCAAGATTTTCTCCGCCTCGTCCGGGGGCAGGCTTTCCGCCGCACCGATTTTCGCGCCCATGGCCAGATCCGGATCGGCCGCCAGTTTCCGGGCCTTTTCAACGGCGATCTCGGCCCACCGCGCCAGTTGCAGCCGGGCGGCCGGGTTGGTTATGGCATCCTTTCTGGCGGCGAGGACTTCATGAACGCTGAGGCTGGCCTGGGTCTCCGGGACGACATCGGGGGTTGCGGCGGAGCTTGGCCGCATCTCATCGATAAGCTTCTGGAACGGGCTGGCCGCCACGGGTTCCGCCGGAGACTGGTCCGTGCGGGCCAACTTGAAAGGCTCGACACGCGCCTCGCCGGGGGCAACCGGGCCACTGGGTGTCTGCACGGCCAGCGACGGTGCCTGGGGCCGCGTCGCCCGGTATCCGGCGATCCATACGGCCGCAACCAGAATCGCTGCGGCCGCCGCAGACGCCGCCACCCACCATGCCGGGCCAAACCGCCTTTGATTTCGAGGCCGCGCCGGCGCCAGTTCCACGAGCCGCGGCCGTTTCAGCCGGGCCACGGCCTTCATCACGTTGTCCGTTAAGTCGACAGCGGGCACGGTCTTTACGGCCGTATCGCCCATGGATTCCAGCTCACCGCACAGGCTCGCCAGCCACGCGTATTCCGCCGCACAATGCGGGCACGCCCGGATGTGGGCAAGCAGCGACGGCTCGGCCTCCGGCCCGAGGGGGTTCTCGGCCAAGGCCGGCAGCCGGTCGCGGTACTTTGTACATTCTTCTCTGTTCACAACTCGTCTCTACAGGCCGAATACTTGTCGCGCAACGCCGCGAGGATTCGGCAAATACGGGTCCGCACGGCGCCTTCGGTGCTCCCGGTGATATCGGCTATCTCTTTTGCCGACATCTTTTGGAAAAACCTCAGCGTTATCAACTCGCGGGCCTCAACTCCCAGCGTTTCAAGCACGCGGCTCAGCATCTCCCGCCGCTCATCAGCCATCAGCAGTTCGTCGGGGCCGTCGCCCGGAAAACGCAGGATGTCCCCGGTCCCGTCGCGCGCGCTGGTGGCGTACTCCTCCAGTGTTTCCATCGACACCGCTTTCTTCCGCTTCAGCTCGTTCAGGCACAGGTTTCTGGCAATGCAAAGCAGCCACGGCCGGAACTGGCGCGACGCGTCAAACCGCTGACGCGCCGTGTAGACCCGGACGAACGACTCCTGGGCCATTTCCCTGGCGGTGTCGAATTCCTTCAAATAGTGCAGGCAAAACCGGAAGACGTCGTGCTGGTATCGGCGCACCAGTTCGGCGAGGGCGGTATCTTGGCCCTCGCACAGGCACGTCATCAGGACTTCGTCAGTCCTTGCCTCAGCGTTCAATCGGTGTTCCACGCCCGGGCAGCTATCCCTTCCTGCGTTATACCCGCCGACCGTAACGCTCACTTACAGTACAATCGGCTCGTCTGAACATAACATCCCTCATGTACTAGACGCCGCTCCTCCGCCTCAATTCAAACCGCCGAGTAATCGCGCCGCTGGTGCGCCGCTGTCACTGCGCCGCTGTCACTGCGCGGCTGTCACTGCGCCGCTTCATAGCGCGGCTTGACTCCGAGCCCGGATTTAACGCATTGTAGGCGCGCCGGTTTGGGAACTCAAGGCACAGAACGGGTTTCCCGGGTCCGGCGCCGGCACATTTGGAGCCAAAATATGGGAGGGTCAGGGCATGGTAAACGGGTTGACAGTCAGGCGGGTGGTTGTAATGGCAATTGTGGGGTTCGCCGCCGCCGTAGGAACCGGGGCGGCGGGTCAATCCTTGGCGCTGCACGACAATTGGGCCATTCAGTCGGCGGCGAAAATCACCGGGGCCGGTGAGGCCATCTCGACGGCCGGGTATGTTGCCGAGGGGTGGTATCCGACCTCGGTGCCGGCCACCGTTCTGGCCGCACTGGTTGAAAACAAGGTTTATCCTGATCCGTTCTACGGCGATAACATCACGAAAATCCCCGGGTACAAGCCCAAGCTGTGGCTCGTCATGGACGAAGCCAGCCCGTTCTTCCCATCCTGGTGGTACAGGACCGAGTTCGATGCGCCGGCTTCGTTTTCCGGCAAGAACGTCGTTCTCCACCTCGACGGGATCAACCTGCGGGCCAACGTCTGGCTTAACGGCAAGCTGGTGGCCGGCGGCGACAAAATCTACGGCATGCACAGGCGGTTTGAACTGGACGTCAATGAGTTCCTGCGCCCCGGCGAAAAGAATTGCCTGGCGCTCGAGATCACCTCGCCCGGCCACATTTCCGAACCCGCCAAGCGTACCAAACAGGTCGAATGTACCACAGGCTGGGACGACCACAACCCGCAGCCGCCCGACCTCAACATGGGCGTCTGGCAGAACGTCTATCTGACCGCGACCGGGCCGGTTGCGCTTCGCCATCCCTACGTCCGGCCGGATCTCGAGGTCCCGTCGCTGGCCACGGCCCGGCTCACCGCGGCCGCGCACGTAGTCAACAAGACGGGCGCGCCCGTCAAGGGCAAGTTGAGCGGTAAGATCGAATCGGTGGAGTTTGCGCAGGACGTTGAACTCGCTCCGCACGAAACCAAGGTCGTCGAGTTCACGCCCGAGAGCTTCCCGCAACTGGTGTTCTCGAACCCGCGAGTCTGGTGGCCTGTGAACCTCGGCAAGCAAGAGATGTACGAGGCCGGCTTCAGGTTTGACGTCGACGGCCAGACGTCCGACACGGCGGCGACCTCTTTCGGCATCAGAAACATAACCAGCTACCTCAACGACGAAGGCTGGCGGACTTTCAAGGTCAACGGCCAGGACACGCTGATCCGGGGCGGGGCGTGGATGACCAGCGACATGCTCCTGCGCGTCACCCCCAAACGTTACGACGCGCTCGTCCGGTATGCGCGCGAAGCGGGTCTCAACATGCTCCGCTCGGAAGGCTTCTCGATCCGTGAAACCGATGAGTTCTACAACACCTGCGACAAGTACGGCGTCATGGTCACCCAGCAGATCTTCGGCAGAAGCATCCCCGACGAGCCGCTGGCGATCGCCTGTATCGAAGACATGATGCTGCGCATCCGCAACCATCCCAGCCTCGTCCATTTCCTCGGCCACGACGAAACCTTCCCCACCCCCACCCTCGACGCCGCGTACAGAGACCTCATCGCGCGGCTCATCCCCGACAGGACCTATCAGCCCCACTCCGGCGCGTTCGATATCGAGGAGCGGTTCGAGACCGGCGGGACACGCACCGGCAGCCTCCAGGTCTGGACCTACGCTACCCCCGTCCATTACTACACCCACCCGCTCACCGGCGCGTGGGGGTTTGCGCAGTCCGGCGGGATCGGCGGGATTTTTGCCCCGCTCGAATCGATGCGCAGATACCTGCCCGAGGAATCCCTGTGGCCGCCGTTCGCGCCCGCCTGGTCGCTTCACACCGTCACCCAGGGCGGAACCTACTTCAACGCGGTCGTCAAAGCTCTTAATACGCGCTATGGGCAAGCCGACAACATCGAAGACTTCATGAAAAAGGCCCTCGCGCTCAACTACGAAAGCGCCCGCGGCATGTTCGAAGCCTACGGCAGAAACAAGTTCAAAGCCACCGGCATCACCACCTGGAAGTACGACACGGCTTGGCCTGCCTCGCCCACCTGGCAGTACATCGACTACAACTTGTTCGCGACCGGCGCGTATTACGGCGCAAAAAAAGCCTGCGAACCGCTCCATGTCCAGTATTCGTACGACGACAACTCGGTCTGGGTGGTTAACAACCTGTCCGAGCAGGTCAACGGCCTGACCGTCTCGGCGCGCGCGCTCAACATCGACCTGGCCGAGAAAGTCTCGCAGACAGGGGGCCTCGACGTGCCCGCAAATACGTCCGTAAAAGCACTCGATCTGGCATGGCCCGCGGATATCTCGAAGACGTTCTTTGTGAAACTCACGCTCACGTACAAAACCGGCAAGCTGGTTTCCGAGAACTTCTACTGGCTCTCGACGGCGCCGGATTTGCCCGACCCCAACCCGAAGTCGTTCCAGAACCCGGCGTCCACCAGCGATTTCACGGCGCTGGCCTCGTTGCCCGCCGCAAAGTTGGCGGCCTCCAGTTCGTTTGAGCCCGATGGTAAAGAGCAGGTCGCCCGCGTCACGCTCGAAAACGCCGGCAACAGCATTGCATTCTTCGTCAACCTCGCCGTTACGCAGGGCGAAGGCGGCCCGGAAGTCACGCCGGCGTTCTGGCAGGACAACTACGTCACCCTGCTCCCCGGCGAAAAACGAGACATCACCGCCAGGTTCTACACCGAAGACCTCGCCGGAAAAGCACCCGCGCTGAAAGTCTCCGGCTGGAATTCAAAATAGCGACGGGTTCTGCAAACAAGACACTCAGGAAAACTCGAGATAGTTTTCCTGAGTGTCTATTTAAGTCCGTCCACCGTGTCCACGCCGTCCACTGTGTCCACTTGCTCTCCAACCGGATTCACCGTTTGTGATACATTATGTTGGCACTTAACATGCCATGGGAGTGCCTCCATGACGACCGATATCCGGTGGAAGCAGCGGTTTGATAACTTTGATCGCGCCGTGACCCTGCTGCGCGAACCGATCGAGCAGGGCGTGGAAAACCTTTCGGACTTGGAGAAGGAAGGCGCCGTCCATCGTTTTGAACTCGTACTCGAACTGGCGTGGAAAACGTTGAAGGACTATCTTGAGTACCTTGGGACATCCGTCAAACCCGTTACCCCGCGCACCGTAATCAAAGAGGCCTTCGCCGCACAAATTCTCACGGACGGCCAGGTGTGGATCGACATGCTGAACCATCGCAACCTCTTGTCCCATACCTATGATAAAGCCGCGTACGAAGAGGCGGTCCTCGCCATCCGCGACAAATACTTATCTCAGATCGTACAACTCCGCCGCCTGCTGAAGGAAAAGGAGTCTGAATGACCGCCGCCACAGGCCTGAGTGAACGTGAACTGGAGATGATCCGTTCCGTGCTCGCGTGCCACGAGGAAGTCACTGGGGCCATCCTGTTCGGCTCGCGGGCAAAAGCCACCGCCGCACCGTCTTCCGACGTCGACATCTCTCTCCTCGGCACAAACAACCCACTCGTCGCCGAAGAAATCGCCGCTGAACTCGAGGAACTGCCTCTCCCCTACCGGTTCGACGTCAACGCTTTCGAGGCGATCCGCCACGAACCCCTGCGCGAACATATCCAACGGGTCGGTGTCAAGATTTACTGACAAATCCATCCCGCCTCGCGGTGTCCATTTCTCCCAAGCCACCTTCGGTTCCAACCGTACTGCCTGAGCTGATACCCACTTCAAACCGGATGTTGACTTTCCACTGGCAGTTTTCGTACTCTTTTCGTGCTGGGGAAAAGACATAGAATCCGACGTTCCTAAAGCAGTTGATGTTGTCTTTTCACGGGTTCGCTGATCAATGGTCGGAACATGCCCTTTTTTATCTTAGAATGATGTGGACATTGGTTGGTTTTCATTCTGGTTGCGGTTATGAAAATGGCAGAAACAACAATAATGGGAGGAGCATGAAATGCGTAAGGTCAGTCATGTTTTATTGGCAGTAACCATCGCGGCGGTTGGCATGACGCTGACGGGATGTCCCGAAAAAAGTGGCCTCGTTGGCAGTTGGATCTTGCAGCTTCCTCCTGAAACAAGCGACGGTGTTACGCTTACCATGCAGCAAATCTACAAATTCTTTGATGATGGCCAAGCGGCCGTGGTGTCGGGTTTTGTGTTTTCCGGCAACGGCTGGTCTGCCGAGATGCGGCTGTGGGTAATCGGCACATATAGCGCAGCAGACGGCACCCTCACTATTTCATTGACCGGGACACAGTGCGATGCGGTTGCCGCCAAACTCATTGTTACGGGAGCCATCCCCGAAGAGTTCGCGCAGGAAGTAAATGACATGTTTGCGGATATGGTAGCTGACCTAGACACGCCTCCCGATGACGTGCAGAGCATTCCTTACACCGTGGACGGCGACACGTTGATTCTTACCATCATCGCCTTTAGCCGCTTCGACGATAACTTTGACTACGCCAACCCCAACGCCACGGGCTGCACCAACGCCACGTCATAAATAGCAGGTTAGAGCCGCTGCTACTTTAAGAATGCCGGCCGCCAGCCCGGGTTGGGTAGGCGGTCCGGCTTTTTGTGTGGCTTTGGTCCATTAAATAGCTACTGGTTCCATAACAAAGGAGAGAACCGTAATGAGCAACCTCAGCCGTATCCTGAT
>JAPLKX010000596.1 GCA_026387845.1 Candidatus Hydrogenedentota bacterium
CACGGATGCGCATACGCCGTTGTGCATAACTTGTTGCGAAAAAGCAACGTCGGTGGAACGGGGAACGGGAAGAAGGCAAGGCCAACGGAGTTTAGCCGGTCGCCTTGGCGACCGCGTGCCGCTGCGGCGAGACGACGAAAATCGGCAACAGCCTTAACGCAGAGGCCGCAGAGGCCGCAGAGGGAGGGCAGGCGAACGGCAACGGCCGACGGCCGGGATTCGGGAGGCGGGAACCGGCGTCCGGGATTCGCGGCTCGCCTCGTCGCCCGTGGCCCGTGGCTCGCCGCCCCGCCACGTCTTGTAAGTCCTTGTGCCGCAATGAGTTATGGAATATCGGTATTGTGTCCCCCGAATTTCCATTCGTCGTTTGTCATTGGTCATTTGCAGCGGCAAATAAACAGGCGGGGGAACGGGGGACGAGGGACAAGGGACGAGGGGCCCGCCAGAGGCGGGCAGGCCGAGGGGCGAGGGAACTGCCAAAACGGCAGACGGCGGCCGACGGCCGGGATTCGGGATTCGGGGGCTGGCGTCCTGGATTCGTGGCTCGCCGCTCGTCGCCCGTGGCTCGTGGCTTGCGGATTGCGGAGTGAAAGGCAAGAAGCCAAAGACCGGCGTCGGCCCAGAACGCTCCGGCCCGCCGGTTGCCGCAGTTTACCCGCCCGTCTTGGTCCGGGACTGGAATGAGAAGGTGCTCACGTAGTCGAGGTGCTTTCGGATGGCCCAGCCGGCGAGGCGCAAGTTCCGGTGGATGTCGCGGCGGCGCTGGTGAGTTTGCGGCGCTGGTGGGGCAGGAGTTCCTTGTCCTCGCTGCGCAGGCGGCCCGTCGGCGCCTGCCGCCGGTTCTTCGACTCGACGGCATCGTAGCCGAACAGGTAACGCCCCGCTTTGTGCAGAAGCCCCGTCATCAGAATCCACCCAGGTTGATGCTCGCCGCCTGCGGCCGCTGGTTCTTCTCGCGGGCGACCTCGCGCTTCCAGTACCGGTACTTGGCCTCCACGTCGGCATACTGCACTGACTGGCCGTCCACGGAGACGGTGTCGAGGCCCGCGCTCGTCGCCAGGAGCGTCTCGTACTTTGAAAGCATCGTTTCCGCGAACGTCGCCATCGTCACTCCCATCCGGACAGGCATGGCCGGGCCAAAAGAATAAGGCTGTGCAGAAGGTGCAGGCTCCTGCACAGCCTTTCGTTGCCTTCGACCCGGCCCGACCGGTGGAGGATCAGTCCGCCCGACGCGCCCGTCGCGTATTCAGTTGTGCGTCCATTGATCTATACGCCGATACTGGCCTGATGCAACGGCGAAAGTGAGCGGAAGTGAGAATGTATTGGCAAAGGCCGAATTCGCTATGTACACTTCCGGGCGGCATATAGGGCTAAGCTCCAGGCGGGTGACTTGGCGCCGTGGTGGGAAGCCCCATTGCCGGAAGACGACGGCGAAGAATCGCTGCCAGGATGGAACCTCTGGCGATTCAATGGGTTGAGGCAGGCCAGTGCCATCTGCTCACCGATTTAGACAGAAGCGGACAGGCTGCCTAGACCGGATTATACAGACTGTGCAATCATTGTTCGGCGGCGGCAAGTCGCACCCAAACCATGAATGAGTTCCGACTGTTCGCACACGGCGTTACCTTCGACCCGGATGCCTTCCTAGCCTCGACTCCAATGAAGTTCGATGGGGTGTGGCACAAGGGCGAGTGCGGGCACGACCACCCGAAATCGAGCGGCGTCTTCAAGGTCCTCGGGGACGGCCAGAGAGTTCCGCTCTTCGAGCAGGAGAGGATTGCCATCGAGTACGTGTCGGCCAACCGGGATGCACTTAGGGCGCTGGCCAAGTATCCGGGGGTGACCACGTTTAGACATCGGCATCTCGCCCGTTTTTTACGTCTCGCTCGACAGGCAGCGCGAATGGGAAGGCGAGTAAGACGCCGAACCAGGCGCTGCACCTGACCGGGGCCACATTACGGTTTCGCGCGACACCACGCACTTGCAGGCGGCCCCGGCAGGTGAGCTTGATCGTTGTGCGAAGGAGAGAAATCATGAGAACCTGCAATTACATAAACTGGAATACCTGCGTCCTTGAGTTTTTTCAAATTGAAGGTAGTATTGCTTAATGCGTCTATTGGGGGAAGGCTGGTGTTGAATAAATCACCTGCTATCAGAACGAAATCAACATTTTCAGAAATGCACATATCAACTGCTTTTGTGAATGCACTGTTAGGCATCTTCTCTAATTCAGGATGATTGTTCCAAGAACCAAGATGACAGTCAGAGATATGTGCGAATCGCATGCATACTTTCCAGATGACCTGGCTTATATTCTTCTATAGCTGAATGAAACATGAATATCTTGAATTTTTTAGAATTCAAAATCTCTTCTGGAACTATTATTTTTTTATAATCTTCGTGCTCAAGAGAACCCTTCTTGCCTGAAATACCGGCAATTATAGCATCTTTTTCCTCAAAATATTTTATTTCAATCTTATCATTACTGA
>JAPLKX010000747.1 GCA_026387845.1 Candidatus Hydrogenedentota bacterium
ATAGAATGGAAACACTACCCCGCTCCCACAGGTTGGAACTTCCCCTCGTTGACTCAACCGCGCAACTGCTTCCTCTAATTACCCTCATAAGCAGGTATATAACACCCGCGGCGTTTTGTCAACCCACTGGAACGAATGTACGGCCAGGGTGGAAGGGGAGGGTGGATATTGTGGACGCGGTGGACGATGTGGACATTGTGGACAGGGGTGGACATAGGGGTATGGCAAGCAGAAAGCTGAAGACAAGAGAGGGACACGCCCCACAAAGGCAATGATGAATGGTGAATGATGAATAAAAAGTGGGACACCTCCCACAAAGCGCGCTGGGAAGCGCGGCAGGGAGGCGTCCCAGACGTGCCACGTGCCGCCGGCAAAGCAGCGGCTTCTCACTCGATTCCATGCCCGCCACGTAGCATTTATCCGCCAATCAGAAAACCGGCTCTGTCCACGATGTCCACGATGTCCACAGTGTCCACTTCTTCTCGCGCTCACTTGGCAATGTTTTTCACGATAGCTTATACTTCGGTTCAAACGAGGGGAGGCGGGCAATGCCACTGAGATTGGCCGTACTGTTATCCGGCGGCGGCACCACGCTCGAGAACATCTTCACCCACATCGATTCGGGCAAATTGGACGCGACGGTGGTTTGCGTGATCAGTTCCCGCCACGGCGTCTACGGCCTCGAGCGCGCAAGAAACCACGGCGTCCCCGCCATTACGATCGCCCGAAAAGAATTCCCCGACACCGCGTCGTTCAGCCGGGCCGTGTGGCGGGAAGTGGGGGCGCATAACGCCGAGCTGGTTGTGCTGGCGGGTTTCATGAGCCTGCTCGAGATTGACCCCGCCTACACCGGCAAGATGATGAACGTCCACCCTGCGCTGATTCCGTCGTTCTGCGGGCATGGCATGTATGGCCATCACGTGCACGAGGCGGTGATCGAGTCCGGGGTGAAAATCACCGGCGCCACCGTCCATTTCGTCGACGCCCAATACGACCACGGGCCCATCATCCTGCAGAAGGCCGTGCCTGTGCTCGACGAGGATACGCCCGACTCGCTCGCCGATCGCGTCCAGGCCGCAGAACGCGAGGTCTACCCCCAGGCTATCCAGCTTTACGCCGAAGGCAGGTTGCGTATCGACGGCAGGCGCGTCAGGATTCTGCCGCCGCGATAGTGAAGTCAGGCATCCTAATGCGAAAAGCGGGAACAGGCACGCTTTCTTCAAACTGCCGAAGAAGCGCTTAAGAAAGCGTCGCGAGCCAGTCCCCGTTTTTCGCTTCTTTTTTGATGAGCTAATAGGGTGTTATAAGGCGCCGGGGCCGGTCATCTGTGCCAGGCTCTTTCCCGAATCTCGACTTAGCGCTTCCACAAAACTCGGGTCGATCTGCTCTTTGTTAGCCCGGGCCTTCTTCACGGCCTCCCAGGCCTTGTCGTAGTCTTTGGCATTGAAATAGGCGACGGCGAGTTGGCGCTGGATGTTTTTGGCCTGCGGGTCGATCTCGAGCACCCGGTTGAGGTGGTTGATTGCGCCGGCGTTGTCTCCGGTCTTAAAGCAGGCCGTGGCCAGGTTGTTGTGCGCCGTAACCAGGGCCGGGTCGATTTCAACCGCCCGGGAAAGCGGCAGCATCGCCTGTTCCGGCAGGCCGGCCTGGATGTACGCCGCGCCCAAATCGCCGAAAAGGCGCGCGTCGTCCGGGTACTCCTTGACGGCGTCCAACCCGGCCCGCACCGCGTTGGGGTAGTCGCGCATCTTGATGTAGATGTCTATCAGGGTTTGATAAGCCTCGGCAACGTCTGTTTTGATCTTCACCACCTGCTCGATATTCTCCGCCGCACCCTCCAGATCCCCAAGGTTCAACAGAGATGTGCCTATCAACTCGTACGCGTTCCCCAGGCCCGGCGACAACGCCAGCGCCCGCCGAGCCTTCCGGATCGCCTGCCGGTACTTCCCGTCCTGGAAGTAAGCGTCCGCCGTATCCATCAGAAGGCCCGTCGGCTCTTCCTGCGAATACTGCACCACAGCCGCCAGCATGTTCTCGACCGGCGCAAAATCGTCCGTCAACACCGGCGCGGACGCTACCAGCGGCTCGAGTTGTTGGCCGAGGAGCCGGCCCTCGTAATCGTGTTTTTCCTTGACTTTCGCCGGGATGTTTTCCGCCTCGAGCGGCTTCATCGAGTTGACAACAACATATGTTTCCCGCTTATCCGGCCGGCCGTACGTGTCAAACACGTATACATACGGGAAGGTCTCGCGGCACGTTTTTACGACGGCGCCCAGGAATTTGGCCGAATCCATCACATCGATGACATTCATCGCGTAGATGCCGCGGTCGGTCATCAGCTCCCGCAACTGGTCGTTGAACTCTTTCGTGGTGAGGTGATAGGGCACGTTGTAGGCGCTGAACGAGTCGCCGAAAATGCAGTCGAACGACTGTATTTGTTTCCCTTGTCGCTTCATCCGCGCGAGATCCGCCACCCGGTTCCTGGCATCCATGTTGAATGCCTTGATCGACGTGTCCCGCGGCAGGCCGAACGCTTGGTATGCGGCCTCGGTGACTTGCGGATCGATCTCGGCGACCTCGACGTAGCTGCCGGGCCTGGTCAGTTCGATGTAGCGCGGAAAAACGTAGCCGCCTCCGCCCAGGTTCAACGCGCTGATGGTTTCGCCGGGCTTGAATGCGGTTTCCACCACGGCTTCGTACACGTGCATGTATTCGTACTTAAGGTCGAGCGGGTTGTCCAGGTCGGCTTTACTATGCACGAGTTGGTCCATGGTGAGTTGCCGTATATTCGGGTTGTCATCCTCCGTAATCACGGCAATGAACGAATACTGGCTCTCGTCGGCGAACACGGCGTTCGGCGGCGTCACCAGTTCGAGTAGTAACGCCCTGCTCGCCCCGCCCACCACCGGCAGCGACGGCGCGAGCGCGCCAAGCACCAGCAGCCCGCAACAGGCCGCCCAAATGTGAGAAAACATCAGCCGCGATTCGTAAACTACCGCTATCAGCGCCAAAACCAGCGCAACCAGCGCCAGTGTCCGCATCGTCCCAAACGCCGATATCAGATAAAAACCCGCCAGGAACGTGCCCGCGATGCTGCCCGCCGACCCGAACGCGTATACGAGCCCGACAATCCGGCCCTCGCCGCGGCCCCGGAAAAGCGCCATCCGCGCCAGCACGGGCGCCGTCGCCCCGAGGAGCGCCGAGGGCAAGAAGTAAACCAGTACAACGTACACCACGGTCTGGTACGGCCAATAGAGCATGCGCACGGGCGCCGCATGAACCGCCAGGTTCGTTCCGAGCGGGATTGCCATGCACAAAATCGAGCTGGCCACGAACAGCTTGCTCAAGAGGCGGTCCACCCGGATACGGTCCGCCACCCTGCCGCCCACGTAGCTGCCAAGCGTCATTCCGGTCAGGATCACCCCAATCACCGTCGTCCACGAATAAATCGACTGGCCGTAGAATCTCGAAGCGAGCCGGCCCGCCACAATCTCGACGGCCATCAGGCAAGCGTTCGCCATGAACACCGCCAGCAGCGGGCCCCAGATCTGACCAAGCAGGATCTCGCCGGGTTTGCCCGCGTCGCCTCGTTCCACCGCGGGAGACCCCGTGCGTTTGCCGGCCGCCGCGCCCGCCGCGTAAGCCGCGCCTACTGCGTAGGCGGCACCAAGCAGTGCGAGCGTGCCCGCCGCGCCCGCCAATATCCACGACACCTGGAGCCACATCAGCAGGACGTAGCCGGTCAAGAAGGTGCCGAGGATGCTGCCCGCGATCGCCGAGGCATACACGTTGCCCATCGTCCGCCCGGTCGGATCACCCTGCATCAATGCCCGCTTTGCGATCACCGGGCTGATCGTCCCCAGCAACGCCGATGGAATTAGAAACGAGATCGTCACGTGCGCCAGGATCCGCGCCGGCCACGGCAGCGCCCCTAACGCCGGCCAGGCCCCTGCCGCCGCGTTCAGCCCCAACACGAGCAGGCAGCCCGCCGAAGCCAAGAGCAGTTGCACCGCGAGCGTACCGCGGCCCCACCACCGGTCGGCAAGCCGGCCGCCGATCCCGTTACCGACGGCTATTCCCGCGAGCACGACGCCGATAATCGTCGTCCACGTGTAGAGCGACTGGCCGATGTATCTTGAGATCAACCGGCCCGCCACCAGTTCGACGATCATAATGCAGGCGCTCGACACAAACACGGTCAGGTAAGGCGCATACCGGCCCGCTGCCGTTGTGCGCAGGGTGGATGAAGACAGGGTGTCCGTCGTGGGCGATTTGGAATCCATTTCGTTTTTCTGCCTCTAGATAGTGTGTAACCGGTCTGAAAGTATAGACTTAATTAGGGTTTTGGCGCAAAATAACCGGCAGGAACGAAAAGGTACAGGGCGCTCCCCCGCACCCCGGCCTACAGCCCCAGCAGGCGCAATGCCATCTGGGGGCCCAAATTGTTTTGCGCGATGGCGCCGAAGCTGGCCCGCAGCAACACCTCATTCCGCGAACGTTCTATCGCGGCACGGGCTACGTCGACGTCTCTAATGCGGCTTTCGGCTTCAGTCAGCGCCTGGGCGCCCGTCTCGCGCACCTCGACGGCCCTCTCGAGGTTGTTCTGCTGCGCACCGAGAAGGGCCTGATTGCCGCTGATCTGTTCGCCGGCCTTTTCGAACGTTTCGATAGCGGCTTGCGCACCCTCCTGAGTGGAAAGGTCAACCCCCTCGAGTCCCAAATTGGCCAGGGTTGAAGACTGTATCTCGACCCGCGCCCCGCCTTCGACGCCCAGTTCGGTTTCTGTGGCGGTCCCATTGAGCAACTGCCTGCCATTGAAGTCGGTTCCCTGCGCGGTAGCCTCGATTTGCTCAAGTACTTGCTGCGTTTCGGTTTGCAGTGCCGCCCGCTGGTCGTCCGTCAGGGTGCCGTTGGCTGCCTCCGTCGCTAACTCGCGCAAACGACCCACACCTTCCTGCTGCGACGCAAGGCCCCCTTCCGCTGTTTGGATCATGCTGATGCCGCTCTGGAGGTTTTCCGACTCGCGCGTGAATTGGCGCACCCGCGCCCGGAGACCTTCGGCAATGGTTAGCCCGGCGGCGTCATCGGCCGCTTGGCCTATTCGGAGCCCGCTGGCCAGGGCGGCCAGGTTTTTATTGAGCGCTTTTCCCGCGGCGCCGGCCTGGCGCACCGCAGGCGACGTCGGATTGGCCTGGTTTATGTGCATCCCCATACGCGTCCCCTCCAAAACGGGCCGGACACACCGCCCGTTAGGAGTAGTATATCACAGTTTTTGCCCGGCTGCAGCCACCGCTGCCTTGAAAAAGGGACGAAAGGGACGTAAAGGACATAAGCTACGATTGAAACGATTGGGGCGGTTGAACTTCCAAACCCGCAGCCCGTTCTCTTGGCGCTTCAGGTTTGTGCGGCAATACGGCGGTCACTTGCTCGTTCCTGCCCCCTGTGGCATACTCGCGGCAAGGAGGGTCGGCTGGCATGATGATTCTGGTCAC
>JAPLKX010000584.1 GCA_026387845.1 Candidatus Hydrogenedentota bacterium
AGTCCGGCGGCAATCTCTACTCCCCCGGAGAAGGCGATTGCGAGACAGTGTGGATGGGTTTTCCGGACGACAGCTCGTTCATCGTAAGCGGGATGATGCCCGGCCAAGTGATGTTCACTTTCAACCCATACACGGACGGGAAACAGGTCGTCCGAATCACCTATGAAGGCAACGACCTCTTGTACGATGGCCTCAACGTCGAGCCAGGACAGGTCGTAGAAGGCGTGCAAATCGTGATCGGCGATGCCAAGTTCGATAAACAGGACGATGCGACGCTCCGCGCCCATTGCACGAACAACCTGAAACAGATGGGGCTGGTGTTCAAGATGTTCATCAATGAAGAGAAGACGCAAACCTTCCCGGTACTCTCTTCCGAACCGGGCCAGTTGATGTTTTCCGCCGAAGCGAAGGCGTTTATCCAGAACGGCATCGTTCCCGAGTTCATTACGGATACCCGGATTTTCGTGTGTCCGGCAACGGAGGAAGCCGCCAGATTGGATACGCCGGAAGTGAGAGCCAACCCCAAGTTGCTCGTCAGCGACCACAGCTACGTTTACTTGGGCTACGCCGTGACCAACGATGCGGAAGTCAAGGCGTTTGCCGATGCGTATCGGGCGCAAATGGCCAAAGGATCGCCGCCGTTGGATGACCTGCCCGTGGCCGAAGGGATGCAAGGTTCAGGCGGCGGCAATACGCTCTACCGGTTGCGCGGAGGCGTCGAGCGGAAAATCGCCAAAAACGCGAACGATGACGCAGAAGCCGCAAGCTTGGCAGCGCAAATCCCGGTACTTATCGAACGGCTCGGGCATCACGAGACAGAGGGCGGCAACGTGCTGTATCTGGACGGGACGGTCCGTTGGGTCAGTCCCGGCGTGTGGCCCATGACCACGGCCACAACCGAGTCTGTCCAAATCATGAGCGGTTACTAAGAAACACATCGAGGCTTTCCGCATCCTACTTCTGAATCGGCTATCCATAAGTTGGCCACTGCAAGAACATATGTTAAGACGTTAACGTCCCCAGGGACTAGCGCAAGGAGGAACTACAGGAATTCCTTGTCGTAATGCCGGAACGGGGCTTCGAGTTGGATTGCGTAATCCGCCACCGCGCATGAGGAACCGACAATGAACACCGCAGCAGTCATTAACAATTTCATGACGGTTCTCCTTCATCCGTGTCATCCTCGATCACGCCGGCGTTCCGAAGACATGCGATGCACACCCGGATCGTCTCGTAAGGCACTTGCCCGTCCAGGTAATCAAAGATCGGTCTAAGACGATCCGCCCCGACGGCCTCCACGGCCTCCTTGACTTTTTCCGCCACAACCGGCTCTACCCACGGGCTCGGATCCACAATTGCGTTAGCGCGAATGTACTCGGCAAGGTAATCGCCGAGCGTGCCGGGCCGGCGGTTCAACGCTTCGGAAGCTTCCGGCAATGATACGCCCCGCGCAAACAGTTCCGCGGCCCGGCGAAATGTGTCATTCTTGGGCGTCTTCGCGCGCCGGGGTTTTGGCGGTTCTTCCGCCGCGCCGTCCCGCGGCGCAGCGTCGGGATGAACCTCCAGAAACTCGCGAATAACCTCAACAAAATAGTCGCCAAACGTGTCGCACTTGTAAGCGCCGACGCCGCTCACGCCGAGAAACGCCTGTGTATCGGTTGGCTTCTTGCGCGCCATGTCGCGCAGTGCCGCGTCGCCGAACACGACAAACGGCGGCACGCCCAGTTCTCCCGCCTTCGCGCGCCGGGCTCGCCGGAGCGTTTCAAACAACTCTAAATCGAACCCCGCCAACGGCGCCGCCGATAGAAGCGCCTCGGCCGTGCCGCCGCCGCGCTTGCCCAGCTTGGTCTGCGTCCCGCGTCCCGATGCTTTCAATAGTTGCGCGCCGTATTCGCCCCGCAACGCCGCCGCGCCCCGCGGCGTCAACGCCAGCACGTTATACTCGCCTGTCTTTTCCAAACACCCCTGCTGGACCAGTTGCTCGATCCAGTCGCGCACCGCACGGCTCCCGGACGACTCGAGCGCGCCAAACTCCGTAAGACGATCGTGCCCCTTCGCCAGCACGCGGTCTTCCCGGGTGCCGGTCAACACGAGCGTGGTGTACGTCGGCCCGGCTATCGCGCCCAACTGGGCCACGCATGACAGGATTGCCTGCGCAATCGACGCCGATTCCTCGACCGCGTCCATCTGTTTCAGGCACACGTCGCACGCGCCGCATCCCGTGTCGCCGTACGTCTGGCCGAAGTACGTGACAAGGCTCTTGTGGCGGCACGCGACCCCCTCGCAATACCGCAGCAGGTCGCGCAGCTTGTCCAGGGCTACCGCAGCCGCCTCGCCTTCCGACTTCTGCAAAATGCTCTGCCACACCCGGAAGTCGGAGTACGAATAAAGAAGCCAGCAATCGGCCGCGAGCCCGTCGCGGCCGGCCCGGCCTGTCTCCTGGTGGTAATGCTCGATCGACTTTGGCATCGCCGCGTGGACGATGTACCGCACGTTAGATTTGTCGATGCCCATCCCGAACGCCACCGTCGCCACCACGATGTCCGCCTCTTCGCGCGAGAACGCCTCCTGATTTCGTTTGCGCGCCGCGTCGTCCATCCCCGCGTGGTACGGCAGCGCCTTGTGGCCTTTCCCGGCCAACTGCTCGGACAACGAATCGACGTCCGCACGGCGGATGCAATATATGATGCCGCTCTCGCCGCGGTGCGCGTCGATCACTCTGCATACCTGCGCAAATCCGTCCGAACGTTTCGCCACGCGATAAACGAGGTTTGGGCGGTCGAAGGAGCCCGTCAGGATAGCGGGGTCACGCAGGCACAGTTCCTGCCGGATGTCGTCGCGCACGTGTGGTGTGGCCGTCGCCGTGTACGCGTGAATGGCCTTGCCGGGAAAAACCTCGCGCAACCGCCGCAACTCGCGGTACTCGGGCCGGAAATCGTGCCCCCACTGGCTGATGCAGTGCGCCTCGTCCACCACCAAAAACGACAGCCCCGCGTCGCGGAGGTACTCGGCAAACGCCTGTTGCGCCATCCGCTCCGGCGACACGTACAGCAGCTTCAACTCTTTGGCCTGGATTGCCCGATGCACCGACTCGCGTTCGGCGCCCGTCATCGTGCTGTCGATCTTGGCCGCGGGCACGCCGTTCGTGCGCAGCGCATCCACCTGGTCTTTCATCAGCGACAGCAGCGGCGACACCACCACCGCCATCCCCTCCATCGCCATCGCCGGCGCCTGAAAACACAGGCTCTTCCCGCCGCCCGTGGGCAGGATCACCACCGAATCGCGGCCCTCGATCACGCATTCCATCGCCTCGTGCTGGAGGGGCAGGAATTCGTCGTAGCCCCAGTACTGCTTGACGATGTCCTTCAACGTGTCCATCGCGGCCCTTTTTGCTAGAATGTCCTATCGTATACACGTATACGATAGGCCTACAAGATAGGCGGGAAAGGGGCGGAACGCAAGTGAACGGCTGGAGGATTCGCCATGCAATTCGCAATTGTCATAATGGCTCTTTTAGCGGGAGCGGCGGACGTGGACTTGCGCCTGCAAGTTCAAGAAGGCGCTATCGGCATCTCCGACGGCGGACAAGCCGTCATGACGGCCGTCGAACCAGGCGCGGCACTGGCTGTTGTCCAACCGCAGGGCAGAACGCCGCTTCATATGGAGTGCGGCAGCGAGCTGCCGCTTTCTGAGCCTCTAACGCTCACCGGCGGCACAGCACCCTGCCTGCAACTTTCGGAAACTTGGCGCCGCATCAACCCGCGCCTGTACGAGCGCATAACGACCGTCACCGCCGTCGCCGACACCCGCTACTATCTCGACATGTCCTGGCACATCCCCGCCGCCAATACCTTTCACACCTTCATGCGGCGCGAAGAGAAAACGCAGATGTACAGCCCGAGTTGCACCGGCCCCGGGTTCGACGACAACTCGTGGCAGACGTTCCCCATGGTCGGCGGCCGGGCCGGCGACGTGTTCTACGGCGTGATCGGCGACTCGCCCGGCCTCTGGGAAAACCGGAGTTTCATGGGTTGCGACGTCGACAAGAAAACCGTCACGCTCGCCAATGGCGACGGCTCGCTCTGGCGCGTCATTATGATCCCGTTCGAGGTCGACGCCACGAACATCTACCGCACACGGTTCGACGGGTGGCAGCATATCGAAGCCGGCGAGACGCAGACCTGGACGAGTTGGGTGTTCGCATCGCCCGTCCGCGACCAGTACGACATCCAACTCGCAGGGCATCTCGCGCTCGCCAACGCAAAAGGCTTCAACAGTTCCGCGCTCGAAGCGATCCTGCGCAACACCTCCTACCTCCTGCTGCGCAGAAACATGATGCGCACAGAAAGCGATTACATCTTCATCTCGGGCGTCGGCTATGGCTGGAAGCAATGGGTGAGCGACGGGTTCTGGATGAGCAGGGGCCTGGACGATCCCCGGTTCGACGCGGAAGCCAACATGGCGGTCTTTTTCGAGCGCGTGGATTACGAAGACAACGCCCAGTATTTCCTCATCTGGTCGTATCTCGTCAAGAAAGCCGGCGGCACGCCCGACCCGCGCACCGTCGCACGCGCTTACCAGTTCATCCGCAAGAACGAGGTCGACGGTCTTTACATCCCGCCGCGGCTCAGCCCCGACAAGGCCTACATGAAAACCTACCACGACCAGTTGCCGTACGATGACGACGACGCCCCCTCGTCCAACCAGGGGTTCCATTGCGGCGCACTCATGGCCGCGCGAGAACTCGGTTTTGACGTCACTGACGCCGACATCCAAAAGGCCAAGGACGGCTACGCCCGGATGTTCAACGAACAAGGTGGGTATTTCGCCACCAGCATCAAGCAACAGGATCATGTCGGCCAGGACAGCCTCTACGGCGAGGTCCTCACGTTCGCTGTGTTTGGCCAGAAATGCCTGCCCGACGACCTCGTGCGCCGCCATCTCGAAACCACAATGAAGATCCAGTCGCCCTACGGGATGCGCGTGATCTCGATGGCCAACGGCGACCTGCTCGAAGGCCACAGCGGCGTGTACGTCTACGGCGGGTCGTGGTTCCTCAACGATGCCTGCAACTATCTCTGCGGCCTCATCCACGGGATGGACCCACAGTGGGTCGACGACCAACTCCTCTGGCGGCTCGAAAAAGAGCTCGCCTACATGCCCGCGTTCCACGAGTCCATCAGCACCGTCAATGGAAAACCCCACGGCCACCACCTCTACTCCTGGAACTCAGGGTTCTGGTGGCTGCGCAGGGAAATCAGAAACCGCCTCGGCATGACGCCCGCGCAAGAGCGCGGAGGCCCCGACCCACTCGCCCAGCGGCTCGACGACCTCCTCGGCGTCAAACACAACGACGGCTGGCTCTACCTCGACCCAGCCGCCGTAAAAATGACTAAAATGCCCGCGGGCTAAATCCGATCTGTCAGATCCGTCCGATCTGTCCGATCCGTCTGATTCTTACTTGCCCAGTTCTTTGACGCGCAGGTTGCGCAGCTCGATGACGCTCCCGTGGCCGAGGAAACCGATGTGGCCTTTTTCGTTCTTCAAACCGGGGTGCGGCTTCTCGTCCATCGTGCCTTTCGCCGTCGCCTCATCCAGGTTCGCCTCCACGATCGTCTCGCCGTTGAGGATGACCTTGACGTTGCGACCGTCGGCGATGATCTCTTCGCTGTTCCACTCGCCCACCGGCTTGAGTTTATCGCGTTTCGCCGGCACGATCCCGTAGATCGATCCATGCACCTGCCACGGCTGGATATCCTTGTACTGCGGGTCGCGATCATCGAGGATCTGGATCTCCATGCCATCATAGGCCGCGTTGCCTTTCAACGGCGCGCGAATCCCCACGCCATTGTTCGCGCCCGGCGTCAGCTTGAAATCGAATTTGAAACTGAAATTCGCAAATTCCTTCTCGGTAAACAGGTTGCCGCCGGGTTTGCACACCAGGTTGCCGTTTTCCACCACATACCCCTTCGTGTCGCCCGTCCAACCCGTCACGTCTTTCCCATTGAACAACGACACATAACCCTCCTCCTCCGCAGCCACCACCGCAAAACCGGACAATAATCCTATCGCAACCACAATGCCTATGTATCTCATATCCGCTCCTTCACACACCGCGGCCAAGCACCGCGCAGTTTGACAAAAACCGAGCATAATCCACCGCAACCGCCTCGGGCAAACTTCTCAAACAATCCTTCGCCACAAAGAACGCAATTATCTCAAAGAATAGCCTTTCTTTGAGTTCTTTGAGTTCTTTGTGGCTAATCGTTTGAATCCCAGCAGCCGCCCTTACATAATCGTTTGAAATTCAAGGGGAGGAAGCCATGTTTTCCAGACTGCTCGTGTTCGCGGGGTTGGCTAGTGCTTGCGGAATGTCGTTTGCAGAAGGCCAGGATCTCCCCCAGCCGCATCTGACTCTGCGCCTGGGCGGCGAGGTGGGCCATCGGCTTGACGCGGTCATCGACAACTGGCTTCTTACTGCGCCTTCCGCCAACCCGGGCATGATCGAGATGTTCCGGCTGCGCGACCGCAAGCCGCCGTACGAAGATCCGGTGCCGTGGGCGGGCGAGTTTATTGGCAAATACCTCACTTCGACGGTGCTCGCGCGCCGGATGACCGACAACCCCGGCCTCGACGCGCTGCTCCGCCGCCTCATCCCGGAGTTCATCGCCACACAGGCCGACGACGGTTACCTCGGCCCGTTTCCAAAAGATCAGCGCCTGCTCGGGCAGTGGGACCTGTGGGGCCACTACCACGTCATGCTGGCCCTGTGGCTGTGGTACCGCGACACCGGCGACAAGGCCGCGCTCGATGCCGCCACACGCGCCGCCGACCTCGTTTGCAACACGTATCTCGACACGGGCAAGCGCGTCTACGACGCCGGCTCGCACGAGATGAACATGGCCATCTTACATTCGTTGGGTTTTATTTACCGCGAGACGGGCCGCGAGCCGTACCTCAGGATGATGCGCGAGATCCTCGCCGATTGGGAGAAACCGCCCGCGGGGGATTATTACCGCCAGGCGCTCGCCGGGGTCGATTTCTACCAGACGCCCAAGCCTCGATGGGAGAGCCTCCACCCGATCATGGGCCTCGCCGAGATGTACCGCATCACCGGCGACGACTCCTACCGCCAGGCCCTGCTCCACATCTGGAGAAGCATCCGGCGCACCGACATCCACAATGCCGGCAGTTTCTCGACTGGCGAAGGCGCCGTCGGAAACCCGTTCCAATCCGGCTCGATCGAAACCTGCTGCACCGTCGCATGGATCGCTCTCAGCGTCGAGGCGCTCCGGCTCTCCGCCGACAGCCGCGTCGCCGACGCCATCGAACTCGCCACACTCAACACCGTACTCGGCTACGAACATCCCAGCGGCCGATGGTGCACCTACGACACGCCGATGGACGGCAAGCGGTCCGCCTCCGCCCACGCGATCGTCTTTCAGTCGCGGCCCGGCACGCCCGAACTCAACTGCTGCTCAGTGAACGGCCCCCGCGGCCTCGGCCTCATCAGCGAGTGGGCCGTGCTGGGTGACGCCAACGGCCTCTACCTCAACTACTAGTGGACCGCAAACACGCAGGTGGCGGGCATGCCTTTCATCGTCATGGCGCGCTACTATCTTCCGGCGGTGCTGC
>JAPLKX010000160.1 GCA_026387845.1 Candidatus Hydrogenedentota bacterium
GGTGGTCGTGCCCGCCGAAAACCACCCGAACCGGATGGCCATGCATCACGTCCGCCAGATATTTCCAGCGCCGCTCCCAGGTCGCGTCAAAATTGCGCGGATCGTCTTCGTCACTCCAATAGGGCTGGTGCAAGAACACGAAAATATTGGCCTCTTTGCTCCGCTCGAGCTCGCCCTTGAACCACGCCACCTGCTCGTCCGAAAGCCGGTCCAGCGCATCCACTTCCTCGCTGTCCAGCACAATGAACCGGCTGTTGCCGTACCGGAACGAATACCGCGTCGGACCCATCCGGTCCTGCCAGATCCGCTCCGTCAGCGCGTCTGAAATGTCGTGGTTGCCCGGAACCGGCAAATACGGCGGCGCACACCCCGCGATCGTCTCCTCAAACAGGTCCCACTGCACAGGCACCCCGTCCGCCGACCCCCCGAGGATCAAATCGCCCACCTCGATCACAAACGCCGGCTTCAAAACGTTCCACTCCCGGATCATCCCCCGGAAAAGGTCCGTCTGGTACGCCAACTGCCTGTTCGACTGCGTGTCCCCCGCCACAACAAACTCAAACGATCCTTCGCACACCGGCGGCGACTGTTCCAGCCGCGCAAGCGATCGCGTAATCACCGGTTCCGCCCCCGCTGCAAGCGCGACTCCCGCAACTGCAAAAACGAAAACCCAAAAAGACTGTCTCATTAAGAGCGCTCCTGTTCATTGCCCGCAACCATTCTAGCCCCTGACTAACATCCAATGCTATATGGAGTGCGGCAGCTTGCTGCCTATTTTTTAGCATGGAGTAATACGAAAGCGGCAGCAAGCTGCCGCACTCCACACAGCGCCGTTTTCTTTCGGCTGGTGGTGGCGGCGGCATGGTGGGGTCGCGCTCCCGCGCGACCGTTTTTTGGGGGGCTTGTACCGCCGCCGGCACTGTGTTAGGTTAAAAGCGGTATCGAACCAAGGAGAATCGGCATGTCTAAAATATCCCGCAGACAATTCTTTGGCACCACCGCCATGGGCAGCGTAGTCCTTGCCTCCAGCATGGGCGCATCCGGCCAGGCCGCCACAGACGAAGGCTGGCCACAAATGCCCCCCGTAAAGATCTACAAGGTGTTTGTCGGCCGGACCGGCGACATCTACATGTCCCGGCCCACCGAAGAAATCGAAAAGATCAACCAGCACCTTGATGGCGTGGCCAAAAAACTCGGCGACGTCCAGTTTGTCGGCGGCGACCTCGTCCAAAAGCCGGAAGACGGAGATGCCGTCATCGCCAACCTCTCCGGCGTCGATGGAATCATCCTGGTCCATCTCAGCGGCCACGGCGGTGACGCTCCGGGCGGAGCCATGGACAAAATCGTCAACACCGGCATCCCGACCGCCGTGTTCTCGCAGCCGTTCAGCGGCCACGGCTGGATGTACTTCCCCGCATGGCAGAAAGCCGGGAAAAAAGTCGTCCTCCTGCCCACCAGCGACTGGACCGAACTCGACCGCGTGACCGCCCTGATGCGCGTCGCTCCGCGCCTGCGCCAGACCAAAATCCTCGTCATCCGCGGGCCCATGGGCACAACCCCCGTGAAAGACGCGGCGCTGGTCAAAGAAAAATGGGGAATCGAATGTGTACCCATCACGGTCGAGCAGACGCTCGAAGCGCACGGCTCCATCGACCTTGCCGAAGCCACGGCCGAAGCCGAAAAATACTGGATCAGCCCGGCAAAACAGATTGTCGAGCCCACCCGCGACGAGATCATCAATGCCACCCGCCTTCAATTGGCCATCAAGAAACTGATGATTCAAAACGGCGCACAGGCTGTCACCAGTTCCAATTGCATGGGCGACCCGGCAAAAGGCTGTTTCGCCTTCAGCAAGCTGAACGACATCGGCCTCGTTGGCGCCTGCGAAGGCGACATGGATTCCACGCTTACGATGGTCATCTTCGCCCACGCGTTCGGCGTCCCCGGGTTCATTACCGACCCCGTGTTCGACACCGTCCGCAACGCCCTGATCCATTTCCACTGTACCTGCGCAACGAAAATGGACGGGCCTGGCGGCGACCGCCTGCCGTTCAGTATCCGCACGCAGACGGACAGTGGCCGCGGTGTCGCGCTCGACGTCGAGCAACGGGTCGGGCAGGAAATCACCTGCGCCAAGTTCATCAACCTCGACACCATGCTCATCTCGACCGGTAAAATCATCGAAGTCACCCACGACAAGCTCGCCTGCCGCACCCAGTTCGTCACCGAAGTCGGCGACGCCCGAAAAATGTTCCTCAACTGGGGCGGCGGCGTGCTCGAAGGCGACGTCATGACGCTCCTCCACCGCGTCGTCTTCTACGGCAACCACACACAAAGCATCGCCGACCTCGGAAACCTCATGGGATTCAAAGTCGTCGAAGAAGCATAATGTCAGTTCTGAGTTGACAGTTCTCAGTGCGAAGTAACTCAGCACTTGGCACTCAGCACTTCGCACTGTTAGATTGACTCAACGCGCTCCCATTGGCTATAATTCTTTTCTTGCCAACGTCGGGGCGTAGCGCAGCCCGGTTTAGCGCGCCTGGTTCGGGACCAGGAGGTCGGAGGTTCAAATCCTCTCGCCCCGACCATTTTATTTCTTAGCTGGAAAAGTAAGACGATACTCTCAAGTCTTTGTCGAGTGCACCCGGTGAAGAATCAATCTGCAATGTAGTTGTTCAAACAAATGTCGATGGACAATGCGTGATGGGCGTTTCAACGGAAAACATTGAAGAGGCGGTTCATCGGATCATTAATGAGGCCCACCCGCGGCAAGTTATTATTTTCGGATCGGCGGCACGGGGCGCCGCGGGTCCTGAAAGCGACCTCGATTTGCTGGTCGTAATGCCCGATGGAACAGACCGGCTTGAGACATCGTACCGCCTGCATCGATGTCTAAGAGGGGTGGAATGCCCCGCGGACATTGTAGTGGTCACCGAGAGTGAAGTGGCTGCATTGAAAGACAATCCCAGTCTCGTCATTCACACCGCCCTTACAGAAGGCGAGGAAGTCTTCCATGCGTCCTGATTATGCTCCCGGGAGTGCGCAGGATTGGCTTAATCGCGCGAAAGGGAAGCTTGTTCTTGCACGCCAGCGCTTGCCCGGAGGACGGCACCTGTGATCTTGACGTTGAAAGTCACGTGCGTTTTGGGAATGTATTTCCCTACGGATTGCATACGCGTAATCGAGATGGATTCTGAAGGGTCACTTCTGGCCCTGCACGATGCCATTCAGGATGCGGTTGGTTTTGATCGGGATCACCTATTCGAGTTTATCGTCGGGCGGAATCACAGAAATCGAAAAGTCGTCTTTGCTGAAGACGCCGCAAATTGGGAAGAAGCCGTGGACGTGTACGCCGAAACAACGCTCGCGCAGATCTACCCGCTTCCAAGCGACTGCCGGCTTTTCTACCATTTTGACTTTGGCGACGACTGGTATTTCGAGATACGAAAGCTTCGGAAGCCCCCCTTTGAACCAGTACCTGGCGTCAGATACCCACGAGTGACAGACCGCATTGGCCCGAATCCGGAGCAATATCCCCGGGACGAATAGGGAAAGCTGAGAGGGACGCTGCGCCCGCACCGCTGCTCGTAAAGTCATAGCGTTTCCGAGTCCAGAACTGGATATTCGACCGTTTCTTCTCTTGGCCATCAGCCGGGGTACTCGCTACGATACCCACTTCAAGTTCAGCTTCTTGTGGCTCAGTGCGCACTCACGCAAGTAGAGATTGATGAGGTTCTGATACGGCATGCCGAGTTCACCCGCCAAAGCCTTGAAATAGGCAACGGTCGCCCTGTCCAGCCGAATCGTAATAGGCTGTTTTAGTTGCTTGACGTAAGGGTTCTTCTCACCCTTCATCTTGCCGAAATCATAGTAGTCTCTCATGGCTCTGGCTCGGATAGTCCGGCATCGCGATCGACAGACGTATCGACGCCTCTGTATCGGCCACGCAACGAACGAATGGGGCGCACTCGCACAACCTCGATAAGCCCCCGCAATTCAAAGACTTGCATCATTTCGCCAGGTTTGATCTTCATGGACTCTCGAATCTGCTTGGGAATAACGATCTGATATTTCGGCGAAACTTTCACGGAATTCATGCTTCACCTCGTATCGCTTGAGTCTTACGTTACCACGGTCGATAGGTCAGACGAGCCCGCCGTGGAGCCGTTCCGAGATCCAGACCTTGATGATCGACTGGCGAGTCACGCCCAACCGGCGGGCTTCCTTGTCTAATGCCTCCACCATCCAGGACGGAAAGTCCACGTTGACGCGCTTGAGTTCCTGTTTGACTCGCGTGGCCCGGGCGACATCCAGCGACTTGGAGATATCTTCGCCGGCGTCGAATTTCTTGTCGAATTCCTTAGCTTTCATACAACTCTACCTCTTCCTTGCGCGACCTGCGCACCGAGATGATGCGGATTCGCCCGCCGCGCAGTGTGATCGCGGCCGACCAATGCCTGTCGCCGATCTTCCCGATAATCACGCTGCTGGGTTCGTCTTCCGTTCTGGCCGGGATAATCATCAGATTTGCGTCT
Source organism: Candidatus Hydrogenedentota bacterium (assembly GCA_026387845.1). Taxonomy (GTDB): domain Bacteria; phylum Hydrogenedentota; class Hydrogenedentia; order Hydrogenedentales; family SLHB01; genus JAPLKX01. The sequence goes on from JAPLKX010000160.1 coordinate 4,536, forward strand.
TCCCAAAGTAACTGAGCTTCGTCAAAATCGATTCCGTGCTTCTGCCTGTTCAAGAGGCTCTTGTGTTTGTCGAACTCGAATTCCGTGGTATAAAAAATATACCATTCCGCAGGGACAGTATCAACACGTCGTGCGGAGCGTTGTGCGGCACGGGCCGCCGCCTGGTAACGCCGTTTTTCCTTCTCAAGCTCGGGCACACTCTTCCATTCGGCGCGCTCAACCGATTCCAAGATAGTAGCGCGTTCTTCATCAGTCAGCTTCATGTTTCTTCGCTCCAGTTGCGATGCGGTCGCGTCAGGGGTGGACAAGTTGGAGTCCAGGAAAGTACTCGCGAAACCGGGTTACGTCGCGGGTTACCAAGACCAAGTGCTCGACGGCGGCATGTGCCCCAATGAAGAAATCGGGTAAGGGCAGCGATCTTCTCCCACCGCGTCTGCGGTACTCGAGGAAGCACTTTCCCGCGAGAAACGCCGCTTCCCGAGGTATGGGTTGGTATTCGAATATGCTTGAAGGAAGCAGCATTTCGAGGTCCTCAATCCGATCGAACCGCATCGATATCTCCGAGTAAATCACAGGGTTCAGGACAATGGTTCCGGCATCCGCCGCTTCGGCCAACGCGTTCGAAGACCATCCAAACCAGCGGGCATCTTGAGAGAAGACATCCAGGAAAACGCAGGAATCCACCATCATGGGCATCAGCGCTTTCCTCGAGTCAGCGCCAGGATCTCGTCCGTGGACATTCTTGTATTGCCCTGTCCCGTCATCTGTCTCACTAAAGCCTTCCCGCGGCCGGAATTCGCTACCACTCGCAGGTACAGATGGCCCTTTTCTTCACTGAACTCGACCTCGCAACCCGGCACAATCCCTAGTTTCTGCCGGATGGATATCGGAATGCTCACTTGCCCTTTTGTGCTGACTTTCATCGCCATATCCTTTTTTTCTTACTCCTACCTGTAAGAATTTTACCAAATCGGCCTGTGAATTGTCAACCATTACGCTGACGCGCGGGCGGCCACCTTGCCTTGACACGCCGCAGCACGCTGGGCTATACTTAGGATATACAAAGGAAAGCCGCGTATGGTCACAAGAATTCAAAAGTGGGGCAACAGTCAGGGGTTGCGCATCCCGCGTGAAGTGCTCGAGGAAGCACGCGTGGAAGTTGGCGACGAAGTCGACGTGGCCGCGGACGACGGCGCCATCCTGATACGGCCGGTGCGGCGCGTGCGCGGCCGCCACAAGCTGCAAGACCTCCTCGCGCGAATCCCAAAGGACTACCGGGCCGAGGAAATTGACTGGGGCGGACCCCGCGGCAAGGAACGCTGGTAAATGCGGCCGTACGTCCCCCAAAAAGGCGACTACATATCCGTCACTTTCGATCCGCAGTCCGGCCATGAGCAAAAAGGGCGGCGCCCCGCGCTCGTGATCAGCCACACGGATTTCAACAAACACACCGGGCTGGCCATTGTCTGTCCGGTGACGAGCACGGAACGCAAGTTCCCGTTTCATGTGCCGGTCGGCGATACGGCGAACGTCACAGGTTTTGTAATGGTGGAGC
>JAPLKX010000114.1 GCA_026387845.1 Candidatus Hydrogenedentota bacterium
GCCTCCGAGCCGACCGTCAGCGTCGTGCCCGCCAGACCCGGCAGGTCAAACGCGCCCGTGATTTCGATGTCTGGTTCCGCCGCGGCCAACTCGAGGATCCGACGCCCCATCCGGCCGCACGCTCCCGCCATGCAGATTCTCATCTTAGAATGCTCCCGTGTTGTTATAGCTTATAGTATACACACCGCCGGATATCCGCTCATCCCAATCGTCCCAGTTTCCATTGAGCCGCGAGACCACATGCCGCCGGAAACATGCTCCCGGCCGGGTTAACTATGTCAACCGCAACATCTTCGTCCACTTCCCTTCGTTCGGCCGTCTTCGATCGCGTCCAGCCAGATCGGGCCAAGAAAACAACCGCCTTTCCATGACTTTTCTATTGTGCAACCGCCGGAATTGTGATAGTGTCCATCTGGACATCGGGGCGGAACAAGGGAGGTTTGTTTCCCCTTGCCAAGTTTCAGCCAAACACTCTGTGTAAGGCTTGAAGCTCAAGTGAAGTAGGGAATTTTAAAAGGAGAAACAAAAATGAAAGCGAAAAAAGGATTTACACTCATCGAACTACTCGTCGTCATTGCCATTATCGGTATCCTGGCTGCCATCCTCCTGCCGGCGCTCGCCCGCGCCCGTGAAGCCGCACGCCGCGCCTCCTGCGCCAACAACCTCAAACAGATGGGCTTGGTCTTCAAGATGTACTCCAACGAAGCCAAAGGCGGAAAGTTCCCGCCCAAGGCCGCGTTTGATTACGATGACATGTGTTACGTGTTCGAGCCCACCAGCGTATACCCTGAGTACCTCAGCGATCTCAACGTCATGCTCTGTCCGTCCGATCCTGAGGGCAAGCGCGTTTTCGATCCAGGCCTCGAGGGGCAGAATTGGGTGAAGGACGAGTATAGCATCCCTCCCGTCAGCCCTGGCGACCCCGAATATCTGACGCCTGACATGGCCAAGCTGCGCATTCAGGGCGACACGTCCTACGTCTACATCGGCTTTGCCATTCCGACGAACGACTGGCTCGTTGGCTGGGACGATCCCGGTGCGCTGCTCCTGGCAATGGCTGATTTGTTCCTTGTCCCCGATGAGGACGGCAAAATAACTCACCCCACGCTGGGCGAGGTGGACGTGTACCGGCTGCGTGAAGGCATCGAGCGGTTCTTCATCACCGACATCAACAACCCCGCCGCTTCCGCCATCGCTCAGTCCACACTCGCCGTGTACTGGGACGTCGTCAACACCTCCGTCGGTGACTTCAGCCACGTCCCCGGCGGCGCCAATGTCCTGTTCATGGACGGCCACGTCGAATTCATCAAGTATCCGAGCGAAACCTTCCCCGTTACCAAAGAATTCGCATGGATCGCTGGCGGCGCAATGGGCGAGATGCCCTGACCTTTTGCACAGTAACAAAACCGGCGCGGGTACCCAATCCCGCGCCGGTTCTTTTTCTTGGCCTTCTCCGTGCCTACCGTGCCCTCCGTGGTTAATCTTGTCCCCAAGTCTAGAAATCGCTCCCGGGCGGTGGAGCCGCCTCCCTGACGAATCCCTTCACCGCGGTCCCTACCACGGGAGAATTCTCGCGCGGCCATTCGTCGGTGTGCGAACAGTCGCTCGAATGGTGTTCGTCCCAGTGGGCGGTACTCGCCCGCCTGCGCAATCTGCGCCAATACTTGCCCATAATGGACGGGTTTTGGGCCGCAATCCGCATCATCGCCTCGCCCGCAGCGACGGCGGCCATGCCGTTGCCGTCGCCCAGCACCCGCATCAGCGAATTCAGGGCGCGCGGATCGCCCAAGGCGCCCAACGCCGCCGCGGCGTCGGCACGACGATATTTATTCCCATCGTCCAGAGCCCGCACCAGCGGCTCGACCGCCCGGGTGTCCCCCAGTTTTCCAAGGGCCTGAGCCGCGTCCATGTCCCCCTGTTCAAGCGCGCGGATCAGGGGCACTACCGCCCGAGTGTCACCGAGATCGCCCAGTGCCCTCACCGCGGCCCAACGGACAGATTGCTGTCCATCCCCGAGACATCGGATCAGCGGCTCCGCTGCCCGCGCGTCGCCAAGGCGGCCCAGCGCTGTAACGGCAGTGGAACGCATTCCCCAGTACGAGTGCCCGAGGGCGCGGATTAACGGGTCGACCGCGCGCGGGTCGCCAAGTCGGCCCAAAGCTTCCGCAGCATTGCTGCTTCCCTTTTCGAGTGCCTCGATAAGCGGCTCCACAGCCTGGCGGTCGCCGAATTCCCCCAAAGCCCAGGCGACCGACCCGCGCACGTCCTCGTCTCCGTCATCCAGGCTACGGACTAGCTGTTCGACTGCGCCGAATTTGCCCAAGGCCACGGTCACGGTTCGCCGGACGTCCAAGTTCCCGTGCCGCAGAGCATGGATGAGCGGGTCGGGGCCTCCGATCTTGCCCAAAGCTTCGGCGGCGCCGCCGCGGACTTGCCAATCGCTTTCCTGAAGTGCACGCGTCAGCGCCTCAACCGCCCGCGGGTCGCCAAGCACTCCCAACGCGGCGGCAGCTGCGGCGCTTCCTTTCCCGAGAGCCTCCATTAACGGCTGCGTAATGCGCCTGTCGCCAGATTTGCCCAGCCTGTCAAAGTCACACCGGTCCCCTTGCACGATCTCCGCCCACTTGGGTTCCCCAAGTTTGCCCAGCGCTTCTGCGGCAGCGCGACGCGCATCGCCGCTTCCGTTGACCAGAAGCCCGATCAGTGACCCGACCGACCGGGCGCCTCCCACTTCGCCCAGTATGCGAGCAACGTCGGTAACTCGGTGGCTTGATCCCTTTTCCAGGGCCCGGATAAGCGCGTCGACGCCGCGTGAGTCGCCGAGTTTGCCCAGTGCCTCAGCGGCCGCAAGCCGGGTATCTTCCTTCGTATCGTTCAAACTGCGAACAAGCGCTTCTATCCCACGCCGATCCCCAAGCTTGCCCAGGACAAAGGCAGCCGCCACGCGCACCCGGCTGTCCGCGGACTCCCCCTCCGAAACCAGCAGATCTACCGTCTCGGTACTTCCAAGCTTGCCCGCCGCCAGCGCCGCCGCATTACGAACACCGCTGTCCAATGCATATTTGCTCGCAGCAACCAACGCGTTGACGGCGCGAACATCCCCCAATTCGCCCAACGCGGCCGCGGCCGCACGAGACGCCTCCCCTTGTCCCTCTCTGAGGGCGCGCACGAGCGGTTCGAGCGCCCGCGGGTCGCCCAGTCCCCCCAGCACCCCGACCGCCTCACAGTTGCCCTCCCCGGCGGCCTTCGCCAGCACCTCGATCGCACCCAGTTTTTCCAGCCCAACCGCCGCAACACGGCGGACCTCGCGATCGCCGCTCCCAAGTGCCCGCGTGAGCGGCTCGACCAGAGCGAGGTCGCTCAGCGGCTCCATCGCGCCCAGCTTGTTCAACGCGGATGCGGCGGCGCGACTGACACTGCTATCGGCGTTCCCGAGGGCGAGCATAAGCGGCTTAACAGCGCCCAGTTTGCCCAACGCTTCGGCGGCATCCCGCCGGACATGCTCCGATCCGTCCCCAAGTGCTTTCAGAAGTGGCTCGACCGCCCCGAGTTCGCCTAGCATTTTGACCGCGTCGCGCCTGACCTCCACGGTTTGAGCCCGCAGTGCCCTAGCCAGCGGCCCAACAACCCCCAATGCCGCCAAAGCCTCGCCAGCCACTCTGCGGACATCCCAGGTTCCACTCTCGAATGCCCGAACCAACGGCTTTACAGCCCGTAGCTGGACCAATGCGTCCACCGCTGCACGCCGAACCTCGTTCCGTGCATCCCCCAGAGCACCGATCAGCGGACCAACCGCGCCCAGCTTGCCCAGCGTCTCCACGGCCGCTCTTCTGGCCAGCCAACTCTTGGACCTCAGGTCGCCTTCGTACTTTAGTGCCTTCAGCCACGTGAACATACGCCGTCCTCCTTCACGGGTCCGAGAGATACCCCTGCGCTGCTGCCAGCAAGCCCATCGCTCGCCTTTTCAGCCCCTCGCACTCCGCGGGTGCTGCGTCAAGGTCGCACTGGGCCTGATCGCCGCCCCAGGCCCTGCACGCCCCCCCGCACAAGTATCGGACATCACACACTCGGCATTTTGGATTGGTGTCGACATTGTGCCGGGACAGGTCCTGGAATACCGCCGACCCGAGCACCGATTGCAGGCCGTTTTCGATAACATTTCCCAGCAATGAGTGCCGCGCGTGGTAGGCGTAGCAGGGAAACGATTCGCCCGACGGCTCGACGTACAGGTTCTGGCCCAGCCCGCACGACGACACTGGGCGGAATCCTTCGCGGATCAGTTCCATCGGATCAAGATGCGCCCCCAGCGCTTCGGACGTTGGCGGCTCGGGCCAGTCTCGCGCCCGCCCCAGCGGCAGCAGCGGTCGGAACCGCGTCCGCCGTACCCCGAGCCGGCCCGCCAGCTCCCGCACAGCATCGCCCACCTCGCCTTGAATATCCGCTGCCCGCATCACCGCCGCAATCGACAACTCGGCCGGGCGTCCCGCCTCCCAACGCCCCCCGCCCCCGCAAAGCGCCTGGTAACGCTCGAGATTGCGCACTACCTTGTCATACGCGCCCAGACCGCGACGTGCCTCATGCGTCTCCCGATTGCCGTCCACGCTGGCGACGACTTGGTCAAAGGTGCACGCAACCCGCCGCAGATTGTCGTCCGACACCGGCATTGCCAGGTTTGTACGCACAATCAGATTCATCGGCGCCATCGACGGCCGCAGCGCCCTGAACGTTTCCAGCATCTCATCTCTCTGCGGGTGGATCAGGGGCTCCCCACCCGTGATGACGACCTGCCGGAACCCGGCCTCCTTCGCCTGGCGCACCAGTCGCGCGATGGCTTCAACAGACATGCTGTCCGCCTCACTCCCCGGAGCCGACGCGCGCGCGTAGCAGTGCGCACACTCAAGCTGGCAGGTCAGCGTCACGTGCAGGTACAGGTTGTTCAGTTTCCGCGTTGCCGGGTGCAACCGCCGTCGGAGCCCATCCAGCGACACCCGCGCCGACTCGTCCGTCCGGCAAAGGCCAAGGCGCACGAGGCGATTTGCTACCATGTTGAACTCCGGCCCCCGCGCCAGTTCTACAGCCGCCACGATCCGTTTTGCGGTACGCGCGATCTGACTCGGGTGAGGCCCGTCGCGCGCAAGTTCAATCAGCGGACCCTCCCGAAGCAACGGATAGCCCGTACCGTCGTAAGGTCGCGCGGCCATCGCCCGGATGTTTTCCTCGGACGCCATCTCGTCCGCCAGGCGCTGCTCGACCCACTCAAACACCTCATGATATCCCTGACAATACGGGTCTTTGGCTTGTTCGCTGGCCCAGGCGTTGTACGGGCAGCCGCCCCGGCAATGATCGAGATGCGCGCAGCCGCCGCATGCCGTTCGCAGTTGCGTTTCCCACCCCCGAAACCGCGTCGCCACCGAACTGCTCATGAGCGTCTCGAGTGTCGGATGCTCGTCGAGCGCGCCAAGGCGATACCCGGGGCGGCCGCAAAACCGTTGGCACGGATAGACGCCACCCGCCGGGTCTATGGCGAGAAACATGCCCAAACAGTCCCGGAACGTACATACCTTCCCTTCCCCCGTCGCCACGCCCCGGCAAATATAATCGAGCGATGCCACCGACAACTCGCGGCGGTGGCCAACGTAGTATTCGAACAGATCGACCAGCAGCCGGCCGTACTCCTCCGACGACAGGGCGTACCGCCCGTCGGGCCTGTCCAGCGGCCGGACCGACGCATGAATTGAAAAGCCGATCCGCTCCCCCAAAAAGAAGTCGAACACCTCCCGCCATCGATCGAGCGCCGCCGGCGTAAACGTCGCGATCGCCCCCACGGTAAGCCCGTGTTCCTGCGCACGCCGGACGCCCGCCATCGTTCTATCAAAATACCCGCGGCCCCGCTGAAGGTCTGTGATTTCTGCCGGCCCATCCAGACTTGTGCCAATCTCTACCTTGAACTCTGTGAATAGCCGGCAAAACTCCTCGTCGAGGTTCCAAAGGTTGCTCTGAACGCTGATATGGGATAGCCGCCGGCCCAACCGATCTCTCAGTCCCTCAAGCGCCCGACGCCAAACAAGATGACCCGCCAACAGCGGTTCGCCCCCGTGAAAGGTCACCTTCACGTCGGGCTGTCGGGTTTCTTGCGCGATGGCGGCAACGAAGTCGATGGCGGAATCGAGCGTGGCGGGACTCATTACGGGCCCTTGATGCGGGCCAAAGCAGTACGTACACCGGGCTTGGCAGGCCAGCGAGGGTACCAGCATGAACTGAGGCCGCGGGCCGTCGGGGACAGACGAAACAGGCACAGCCGTACCGTGGACGGTATCTACCCGTGTCGCCATTCTGCGTTCTCCCGCACTGCGCCGACATTGCAAAGGGGAGTATAGATTAGGTGGTCATTAAGTGCAATTCAGCCACGCTGGTCCGAATCGGAATTCGGACCTACGTTGTCCGTCGGAATTGTCAGTTGCAGTTCCACCCGCCGCGAAGGGCGCGGCGGGTGGAGTTCTTGATACGCTGAATTTACCTGCCGAACACCTCGACTTCGATCATGTGGTTCATGTCGTTGGACGTGTTGCCATTCGAGTAGAGCCGGACGTACCGGGCTTGAACGCCGCCCGCGTCGATCAACTTGCCCTGGTTGGTTTCGATGTAGTCGTAATTCCTGCCGATCCCCAGCTTGGCGGTGTTGTCGTGGTCGTTGTTGAAGAGTTCCGTATACGTGATGAAATCCTTGTCGTCGGAAACCCGCACGATCACGTCGTGATAAATTCTGGCTTGGGAATGGTAGTGCCAGAATGCGATTGCGTTGATCTCGTGCGTCTGGCCGAGGTCGATCTGCACCCACTGGACGCCCGGACCGAACTCGACGAAACTGCCGTCGGACCCTTCCTTGTCGCCGTCCGTGATCATCTCGATTTCGCCGATGATAGGCTCCTCATCGCTGGCTGAAACCGGCGCGCCTTCCGACAGCTTGCGCGTGCCCGCCGGAACCATCAACGGCGGCCGCGGCTTCCCGGTATCCGGGTCGAGATTGTCTGACACAATGTTTTTCGGCGTCCCGACGAACATTGCTTGAGGCAGTTCGAGGCTGAGTTCTTCAATCTGGGTTACACCAGCTTGCGCCGGCGGGACACCCAGTGTCGGCTGCACCAACCCTGCCCGCACGTTCTGGTTGGCATCGGTTTCTTTGAACTGCGGGGGCACGCCCGGCGCGGATTCGGGCGGGTGGAAACCCGGCGGCAGGCCCGGAGCCGTTGCCGGCTCGGCTTGCGCCATGACGTGGATCGGCCCGGCCAGCGCCCGCGCCGTCTGCACGAGGCTGGCGAACTCAGTGCGCTGCCCGGTTTTGTCGGCGCCGCGGGCCTGCTCGGCCAGCGCCAGCGCCATATCGAACGTAGCGGCGCCGCTGAACCGAGAGCCGCGCAGCAGCATCCCGAACATCGCCACAGAAGAGGCAAACTCGAGGTTGGGCGAGGCCTGCCCGACCGCGTCTGCCACCAGCGGCACTTCAAACTTCGAACTCGCGGCGCCGTCCGGCTGCTTGTACCGCAGCTTCACCGTCATCAACTCCGGGCTGTCTGGGACGCCACCCGGCAGTTGTGGGTGGTGTCCCACTTTTTCCTCGTTTACGTCTTGCTGATACTTCAGCGGGTCCACCCCGCCAAGCCCATCCACGCCGTCCGGTGGTACAAGCTCGTACAGCGCCGTCACGGTATGGCCGGACCCGATTTCGCCGGCGTCTTTCCGGTCATCGTTGAAATCCTGCGCAGCCATGATCCTGTTTTCGTACCCGATCAGCCGGTACGCGCCAACCTGGGCCGGGTTGAACTCGATCTGGATCTTGACGTCTTTGGCGATGGGCACCATGGTGCCGGCGACATCGTCGAGAAGCACCCTGCGCGCTTCCGCGAACGAGTCGATATAGGCGTAGTTGCCGTTGCCTTTGTCGGCGAGACCCTCGAGCTTGTCGTCCTGCAGGTTGCCTTCGCCGAACCCGAGCACGCTGAGGAACACGCCGGATTTCGCCTTGTCTTCGATAAACCGGACAAGCTGGTCGGTGTCGCTCATGCCGACGTTGAAATCGCCGTCGGTCGCCAGCACAATCCGATTCACGCCGCCCCGGATGAAGTTCCGCGCGGCCATCTCGTAGGCGAGCTGAATGCCGCCCGCCCCGTTCGTGCTTCCACCGGCCTGCAACACATCGAGCACCGACAGGATGCGGGACTTGTCGCCGCCGCTGGTTGACGGCAGCGCCACGCCCGTATTGCTAGCATAAGTGACGATCCCCACCCGGTCCTGCTCGCCCAGCGAGTCCACCAGAAGCCGCATCGCTTTTTTCAGCATCGGCAACTTGTTCTCAGGCTGCATCGACCCCGATACGTCCAGCAAAAACACCAGGTTGATCGGCGCCCGCTCGTCCATCGGCACTGAGCGGCCCCTCAGACCGACCAGCGCCAGCGCGTGATCCCGGTTCCACGGGCACGCGTTCGCCTCGACCGTCACCGAGAACGGCGAGTTGCCCTCCGGCTCGGGATAGTCGTACTTGAAGTAGTTGACAAGCTCCTCGATCCGCACGGCATCCGGCGGCGGCAACTGACCATCGTTCAAGAACCGCCGAACATTGGCATAGGATGCCGTGTCGACGTCTATCGAGAACGTCGACAGCGGGTCGTTCCGCACCATCTTGAACTCGTTCTCGACGATCGGCTTGTACGACTCCGTCCCCGGCGCGCCGCCCATCCGGCCCATGCCGCCCATCCCGCCGCCGTAGTAGCCGTAGCCGGATTGAAGAGGAGGCTCGGCCTGTGGCGCTGGCACACCGGGCGGAAGCACCGCGCCAAATTGGTTCACCACTCCGGCTGGCGCGGGTGGCGCCGAGAAGTAGTTACCGCGAATCCGGATCTGCCCGCCCACCTGCACGTTCTGCAGACCACCCTCTTTCTTCGCTTCCGGAGCCGGCCCTGAAATATAGCCCAAGCCCTTGAGCTTTTCAGCCTGCTCCGTGCTCATCGGCTCGGTCGGCAATCCGGGAGGAAGGTGCGAGCTATACTCAAGCACGCGCGGCATCTTCTGCTCGTCATAGTCGGCCTTTATAGATTGTTGGAGCGCGGGCGGCGCGGGAACGGCTGCGGGGACCGACGCAGCCGTTGCTGGCGCGCCAAGATCCTTCGGGGTGCCCACGAACATCGGCTTCGGCTCCTCCACCTTCAACGCTTCCATCTGCTCCTTTACGCCCGTCTTGTGCTCCCCACGCAGGCCTGTCGCCGATGCCGAATCTTGCGGGGCTTCGGCTACCGGCGCACCAGTTGGCTGCGGCGCGGGCGGCACGGAGGTCGAGACGGCGCCATCGAGACTGTCGCGGACGATTCCTTCCTCGGGGCGCTCGGACGACTGGGTCAACCGGCTCATCCGGAACCGCCCCGCGGACCTTCCCGAAAACATCGTGTCGCGGACGAGTTGCGGCCTCAGGATTGCGACTGCGCCGCCAACCACCAGCAGCACCGCCGCGATTTTCACCAGGCGCGCCGCAAACCGCCGCCCGCCCGATTTCGGCATCTGCACAATGTTGCCTGCCGACGCGGCGACGACTTTGGCGCGCGCTGCTTCCGACATGTCGGCGGCGGGTTCCGCTTGCAGTTCCGAGGCCAGCATTCCGGCCATTTGGCGGATAGCTTCGACCTCGGCGCGCGCCGCCGGATCGTTTTCCAGCAACGCTTCAAACTCTTTGCTTTCGGCTTCGTCCATCTCGCCGAGCGCGTATGCGCTTAATCTTGGATCTTCCAAGTTGATATTCATGACTGACCTCCCAGCGGCTGGCTTACGCCGAGTTGCTGCCGCATCTGCCTGAGGCCCATGTGGATCAGGTAACCCACGTTGGACACGCTCAGGCCCGTCACTTCGCTGATCTCCCGATAGCTCAACGCGTTCTGGAATTTCAGCCGAATCACTTCCTGCTGGTTGCGGGTCAACCCGCCCAGCGCCTGCATCACCCGGCTTGCCCGCTCGTGCAGGTCCGCGGCGTCCGACGGCGACCCCGCCGTGGCGGGCCGCGAGTCCGCGAGGCGGTCTTGCACACCTTCGGTCAGTGGCATCATCCGGCGCTCCTTTCTGCACACGTCCAGCGCCCGGTTTCGGCACACGGTGTAGAGCCACGGGCCGAGGTGGTCTCGCACCTTGTCGCGATCCGCCGAGCACAGCTTGAGAAACGTGTCCTGCACAACGTCTTGTGCCGTTTCCGCGCTGCCGGTCAGATGGGACGCGTACCGCATCAGCGGTTTCTCGAACCGCACGAGCGCCGATTGCACCCAATCAGCCAATCTTGCATCCTCCACAACTGTTCTCCAGAGAGCCGACTCTGCCGCTAATAACGTATCAGATGGCGAGTTTCTTAGGAAATCGGTACGGTGTCTATCAGGGAAGAAGGCTGCAAGAATTTGCGGAACGAGGGAGGTTTAGTTGACAAAAAGGCGGATACGAATACTTAACTTGCGATTAGTGTGATACGAAGGTTTTCTTGCGGAGTTTTAGGGAACGGGACTCGACATGAAAAGGCGAAAGGGACGTTTGGGGTTGAAAAACATACCTTGACGTTTGCTCCCACACTCACTATTTCTCACGTGCCAACACATCGTTTACCCAATTATGTGCCAGCACATCGTTTACTCTTTTCATGATAGGGTGCATCCGCGGTATCAAACGGAGGCGGGCTACGCTGGCGAGCGACCCGCCAAGGGATAATGCCGCGAGGCTCATGAGACGATGTGTCGGAATGGGGGGCAATTGCTTCCCATTTCGCCTCAACCACATCGGATCATAGACCTCCAATGCCTCAGAAAACGCATCCTTTCTTAACGCAGATGATACTCCTTTTCGTCCAAGAGAGTTCCATCCAAGTAGAGTGAAAGCCGCTGTTGGGCCACGTCTATGGTTGCCCAAATATATTCGTGCACCGCCTCGGGGGGCATCGAAAACCTCTCGCCGAAAATGTTTAAGCGCCTGTCGCTGCGAATCAAACGAATGACGTGGTAATAGCCTCTTTCCGGTTTTGACAGCGGCGGCTTGGGCGGCATTTCCTGTTTTGGAAATCGTAAGGTTCTTTTGGATGCCGCCAAAGTTTCTAGAGGGGTTTTCCCCTTCAGTTTGGTGTAACGCCACCGACTGTTGTGACGTTGCTCGAATATCAGGCTCTCCCGTCTCACCTCTTCCTCGGAGGTCATGACTACCCGGCCCAAGAACTTGTCGCGCCAGAAATCGTTGAATTTTTCCACCACGCCATTGCGCCAGGGCTCTGCCAGCGGTATAAAGCAAGGTTCGACCCCCTGCGATAGACATAACCGGATCAATTTTCCCATCCCGCGCGGATGCCCATAACTGCCGTAAAAAACGGCTTCGTTGTCCACTTGCAGGTATTTGGGCATGCCCAACCTCAGCCAAGTCGACCATAACATCTCTACTACGCCGTCCTTGCCCTGCACGGTCGGCTCCGTGCAGCATCGGCCTGTCGCCAAATCGATCGTGTTTAGACTGTAAAAGCGAAGTCCTTTCCGCAAAAAACAGGGGCCTACGAAATCGGCCTGATGGACGGCGCCAGGATGTTCTGCTTCCAGCGCAGGATATCGGGTCCCTTTTGGTTCGTAGCGGCCTGTTCTCCGATGGGTTAATTCGTTCCGAGCCAAGATCCGACCCATCGTACGCAAAGACGGCAGCGGCTCCACGTTCTGTTCGTCCAGGCGCCACAGAATGGCTTGCGCCCCGCAAAACTCCTCTCGGTTGTACAGTTCCAACTGAGTAAATTTGATGACCTCTTCGATTTCTTGCGGCGTCCGCAGCGGCGTGTGGGCCGGTCGACGAGAACGCCCTTTGAACCACTCCGAATCGCCACTGTTGAACCGTTTCAACCATTTGAAAAACCACTGTTTTGTGCGCCCCAAGCTGCAATATATCGCGCGGGGCTTCTCTCCATTTTTGTACCGCTCCATTGCCTGCTGACGACGCCACTCTTCTCGATTTCCCATGTGCTTCTCCCCTCCTTTTTGGAAAAGCACATGTTCGCCTTAAACTCGGCCCAAAGTCATTGAAGGTAAACGATGTCTTGGCACATAATTGGGTAAACGATGTCTTGACACTTGTCAACTATTCTATAGACAATTGGGGAAGTTAGTGGGCATTATAAGATGAACTACTGGCTGAACCTCTTGAGCGGAGTGACATGGGACGAGTTCCGCGCGGGCGGCTGTAATGTCGCGGGATTCAGTTCAACGCGCCGGAATGTAGTCCAGCAGATCCGAGCGGGCGACGTGTTGTTATGTTACCTGACGGGGGTGATGCGTTGGGTCGGTGCGCTGGAGGTGTTAGGCCCGAGCGAAGACCGGCGCCGGATCTGGGCAGAAGCCGAATATCCCGCAAGACTGGCAGTACGGCCGATAATATGTCTGAAACCTGAGCATGGCGTACCGATGGAGAATGTTGAGGGTCTGGTAAGTTTTCCACAGTACGGCCAGAATGGTGCAAAGTCGAAAGGGTTGATGCGCAACAGCCCGAAATTGCTTGCGGGAAAGCAAGACGGCGATTTGATTCTGAGTTTGTTGAAAGACGCGCAGGGTAATCCGGTGACACGACCGGTTGATCCGAAGAAACTTGGGCGGAAATCGATTTATATCGCAATAAGGCGGATCGGGAACAGGGACATGGACGTTGCGGTGACCGTGCCGGATCGGGAGGAAGGGGGCAGCTTAGTTCGGGCGGAGAAGCCTGAGCCTCCACCCGAGGGTCGGTTGCACACGGAGATTCAGTATCACTTGCTGAAACTTGGGCGGGACATGGGTTTTGAGGTTTGGGTGGCGCGTAATGATCGGGGAGCGGAGTGGAACGGCTGCCGGTTGGGGGAGATGCCGGGACTGGTATCGACGCTGCCGACGCAGTTCAACGACGCGACGACGCGGACGATCGAACTGATAGACGTACTGTGGCTGCACGGGAACTGGATCACGGCGGCGTTCGAAGTTGAGTGTACGACTTCGGTGTATTCGGGTCTGCTGCGGATGAGCGACCTTCTGGCGCTCCAGCCCAACCTGGATATCCGGCTGTTCATCGTGGCGCCGGACAGCCGCCGGGAGAAAGTCGAGCAGGAAATTTTGCGGCCGACGTTCCGCCTGCGTGACAAGCCGCTTTTCGAGGTGTGCGGGTTTATTCCGTACGATACGTTCCGGAAAAAGATCGAGACGATCCAGGAACTGAAACTGGCGACGGCGCTGCGGCCGCGGTTTTTGGAGCAGGAAGCGCAGTATTTTGCCGGGGCGAAAGAATAGGAAACGCGGAATTCGGAACGCGAAATGGGGAAAACCAGGGGTGGACGTTGTGGACAGAGTGGACAGGCTGAGGGGCCAATTGAATTTATTGGGGGGGAAGTTGCATAGTTGGCGGGACTTTTTGGACAACTTTTTGGAGGAATCGCGATGAATCGGACAGCTTGTTTTTGCATATTGCTGGGGATGGTAGCGTGCGGTGCGTTTGGTGCGGACGTTGACCCGTTCCTGGGGCGTTGGGCGCTGGATTTGCAGGGAGGTGGAGCGGGTTGGCTGGGGGTGGTTCAGGGGGAGGGTCACCTTGATGCGAGCGTGTTGTGGGGCGGGGGGAGCGTATTGCCGGTGGATTTTGTGACGGTGGACGGCGGGACGCTGTATGTGTCGCGGCTGAACCAGGTGGAGCGGAAGGATGCGGCGGGGACGGTGGTGCGTACGCAGACGGCGACGGAGGTGCTGGAGGTGAAGGTGAAGGGTGACGAACTGACGGGCACCCGGATCTTGCCGCGGCGGAATGGCGAGGGGTTTGAGCGGTCGACGTTCACGGGCAAGCGAATCGCCCCGTTGCCGGCGGCGCCGGATTTGTCGAAGGTGAAGTTCGGCGAACCGATCGTGCTGTTCAACGGAAAGGATTTGTCGGGTTGGAAGTTGACGAAAGAGGGTCAGGCGAACGGGTGGAGCGCTAAGGACAGTGTGCTGGTGAACAACCCCGTGCAGGAAGAGGGCAAGCACCGGAGTTACGGGAATCTGCAGACGGAGAAGGAGTTCGAGGATTTTAATCTGACGCTCGAGGTGAATGTACCGCCGCACGGCAACAGCGGCATCTATTTGCGGGGTATTTATGAAGTGCAGGTGGAGGATACTTACGGCAAACCGCTCAACCCGCATAATATGGGCGGCATCTACAGCCGGATCAGGCCGGCGGTCGCCGCGGAAAAACCGGCCGGCGAGTGGCAGACAATGGACATCACGCTGGTTGACCGGCACGTGACGGTGATATTGAACGGGCAGAAGATTATCGACAACCAGCCGCTGGAGGGTTGCACGGGCGGCGCGTTGTGGTCGGACGAGTTCCGGCCCGGGCCGATCTATTTGCAGGGCGACCACACCGGGGTGAGCTACCGGAATATTGTGCTGATGCCGGCGAAATAACAAACGCGGAACGCGGAACGCGGAATGAAATGGGACGGATCGGACGGATCCAACCGATCGGATTAGCCAGAAGAGGCACAAGAGACACAAGCGACGCAAAAGACACAAGAAGAAGGCGCTTCGCGATGGGGGTCGCGAAGCGCCTTTGGTTTTTGGGCGGGTGTTTAGAATTCGCCGCCGGGCATTCCCATTCCGGGGCCGCCGCCGGGAGATTTCTTTTCTTTTTCGGGTATGTCGGCGACCATGCATGTGGTGGTGAGCATCATGGCGGCAACGCTGACGGCATTTTGAATTGCGGCCCGGATGACTTTTGCGGGGTCGAGAATGCCGCTTTTGACCATGTCTTCCATTTTGTCGGTGGCGGCGTTGTATCCCCAGCCGGATTTGCCGGTGGCGACCTGGTCGGCGATGACG
>JAPLKX010000243.1 GCA_026387845.1 Candidatus Hydrogenedentota bacterium
TCGAGGTCGACGTCCCCACCTCACAGCACAACCTCGTATCGGTAACCAAGAGCACGCTCGACGCCGGTTCCGCCAGCGACTTCATCACCCAGGCCAGCATCCGCTACTCGTCCGGCAACTATCGCGTCAACCTAACCGGCAGAAACGCCGGGCTTTCCGACACGCTACCCGTCGCCATCGACCCGAAGTACCTCATGCCCGGCTGCATGAACTACACCGACGGCCACAGCCTCGTGCTCGCCAAGATCGACGATTACGGCGAACTCCATTTCCTCAACTGCAGCACCACCGAAACCAGAGATATCTTCACCTACAACGGAATGAACACCGTGGCGGGCATTACGCCACGCGGGTACGACGAAACCGGCGAATGGAACGGCTGCTACCAGGGCCTGCGCGTGCTACGATTCCCGATCGCGCTCGTCAACTCGGCCGGCGATGTCGTCGGCATCCGGCGCAGGACCAACGAGGAAATGAAAGAGTTCGGGTTCTCGACCGAGCAGTACGAGATCATCCGGGAACTCATTTCCAACCAATTCATCGCCGAAGGGACGCTGAAACCACAGAGTTTCCACGACCTGATCCGGTTGCGGATGAAGCGGGTCGATCACATCAAGCCGCTCGAGTTCCTCGAGGCCTACGCCGACGAACTCCTCGAGATCTACCAGATCCGCGAGCAGTTCGTGCAAGACGCATGGCGCGACGTCCTGCAAAACGGGCCTATCGTATATCCCGAAGAGCAGCGCGACGAAAACATCTTCCAGGCCAACGGCCGGTGGGAAACCTGGAGTTCCCCGTCTTCCGACGTCGATCGGCGCAACAAATACTTTTATCTCGCCGACTGGATGGATTACGCGATCCGCTGCTACGAAATGATGCCCCAGTTCGTCAAGCTCGACGGGCTCGAGAAATACAATGTCCAAAGCCAGGCAGGCCTTGCTCGCGCCCTTATCGATGAAAAACGCAGGATTTTCCGCGCCCACTCAATGACGTACAAGAAGTCCAACCGCGAACAGGTGCCGCTCACCCTGGTCGATATAGAAGAGCGCCTCTACGACCTCTCGTTCGACCCCAACCACCCCCCCGAACTCCGGTGGGGCGCCCCGGCCGGCAGCCCTGAACTGGCCTCTGCCCCCGAACGCTATACGCCTGTTCCCAACGGCGAGCGCATACCCATGAAAGAGACTTATCTCTGGGAGTCCTACTACCGTTGCCTCGGCCTGCGGGAAACCGGCATGAGCGCGCTCAGAGGAATGTTTACCGAAGGGTTCCCGGTGCGCAAGAAACTTGATCAGCAACTCGCAAAATGGTTCCTGTTCGAGCAGCCCATTGCCGTGACCGCTTCAGCCAAGCCGCCCCAACCCGCCCCCGCACCCGCGCCCAAATCTACCAGCACGCGCGTTCACGTCCTCGTCCCGCACAGCTAAGTACACGGATCCATAAATATGGCAACGTATAATACACAAGCAAAAAACGGGGACTGACTCGGTCCCCGCTTTTTGCGGCATGGCCGCTTTGGCCCCGCTCATCAGCGGTGGCAACAACGAGCTCAATTCTTCAATCTCGACCGGCGTGCCCCACGCCGGCTCGGTTGACGTCCCGGTGTTCAACATCAGGAACACCCGGTGCGGCCGTTCCGAAGCGCTCAGGAACGGTTCCATGAAAAACACGTCCTGCAACCCGTCTCCGTTGATATCGGCCAGCGTCAGCGCCAGTTCGGCCAGCGCATGCTGCGGGCTGGTGTACAAAAGGCCCCGATACTGAAATGCACTGCCCGTATTCGAGTACCAGACAACGTAGGTTTCCTCGACAGCGCCGGTTTTGTAGGCGGCAGCCAGCATGTCCGGCCGCCCGTCGCCCGTCACGTCCTCAAAATCCATTACCACGTCGAGATTGACTCTTACGCCGCCGATCAACGGAGGCAGCATCGAGACTTCCCTGGCGCCGCCCGGATAAAACGCCCCGCTCGTGCCCAGATTGCGCATGACGTACGCGCTCTCCGTGTAGTGCGGGCGGAACACGAAATCGTCATCGCCGTCCACATCGAGGTCCGCTACCGCCAGCGACGACCGCTACAGCGTCGGCCCGTAAACATACCCCTCGCCGTAGTAGGTGCGCCCCCACGTCTCATGGTGAAACTCCGGTGGCGCCACCGCCGTCTGGCCCCACAATGGAAAAGCCAGGATCAATACCAGCAACGCCCGATCTTTTCATGGCAAACTCCCCAAATATTCGCCAAGTCAACTGTGCCGGATCGCCCGCTGCAACCGTTCTGCCGCCAGGCGCACGTCTTCCGCCTGCGTGACCGCCGTCACCACCGCCACATGCCGGGCGCCCCGCATCACCACCTCATGGACATTATTCTCTTTGATGCCCCCCATGCACGTAAACGGGATGATCAAATACGGCCGGATCTCGTCTATCATCCCCGGGCCGAGCGGCCCCATCGGAACCGATTTGGTCGCCGTCGCGAATATCGGCCCGATGTTCACGTAACTCGCCCCTTCTTCCTGCGCCGCCAGCGCCTCCGCCAAATTATGGCTCGATGCCCCCACGATCAGTTCCGGCCCTAGCGCCCGGGCCGCCGCGACCGGCAGGTCGTTCTGCCCGAGATGCACTCCGTCCGCGTCCGCGGCCATGGCGATGTCCAGCCGGTCGTTGACGATCAACAGCGCACCCGCCGCCCGCGTCCTCTCCCGGAACGCCACACAACGCCGGTACAGATCCCCGCCGTCAGGGCCTTTCTCCCGGAACTGCACCACTTTCACGCCCGCCTCGAGCACCGACTCGAGCACCGACAGGCTCGACCGGCCCCCGCAGTATTCTTCCGTGATCACCACGTAAAGGCCCGCCTGATCAAACAAGGCCATCCGCGATCCAAGATCCATCAGCCGCCCCCCACGATCCGTACCAACTCGATCACGTCGCTCCCCGCCAGCAGTGTTTCCCCATAGTCCGCACGGTCAACGATCTTGCCGTTGCGCTCGATCACGACCGCGTCCCGCGGCAGCGCGAGCCCGTCGATCAAATCCAGCAACGAACCCCCAGCCGGAATCGACCGCCGTTCCCCGTTCAGCGTGATCTCCATGGAAGAACTCCCGCGTCCGCCGCGCACATCACAGCGTCGTCTTTCATTATACGCGCCTGATACGGGTAAAACGGAATCCGCAAAAAACACGGGCTGACTCGAGCGAAAAACAGGGACTTGTCCCCGCTTTTCGCGGCAGTTTAAAAAGCGTAACTTCCTGCTTCCCCCGCCCCTTTCTTACCTACGGCCTACAGCCTACAGCCCTACAGCCTAACCTTGGCCGGCGTCCGGTCCTGTGCGGATGTCGCGTGCGCCAACACGTCCTGCAGCGCCGCCGTCTCCGGCTCGGCCCCCGTGCACCGCAAGAACTCCAGGCAGGCCGGGCATATCCACGGCCGCTCAAACGCCAGCGCATACTCTTGCACCGTCCCCCGCGCCGCACAAAGACACTCCGGGTCCTCCCGCACAAAAAGGTCTTCCCATATGAGCAACGGGTTCAGTTCCAGCACACGCCAATACACCAAGCCAAGCACCACGCAAATCAGCATGTACAACGACCGCGGGATGCCCGCGTAAAGACTTATCCCTTCACTCTGATCCAGCGATACCAGCACGCCGCCCGCTCGCGTCACCGAAAGAAGGCCGCCACGAACCGCCCGGAGGAGTTGAACCCGCGCCGCACCCGGTTTCGGTTCCCCGCTGAACCGGAACCGGCCCTGGATTTTGTTTCCCAGCACTTCAAGTTGAGCGACATCTTCCGCAGGGCCGGATACGTAAACGTCAATCATGCCGTTTCTCCCCGTTGCTTTGCAGTCCCGGATCAATTGACGTTTGGGGCGGGCGATTTAGTGCAGAGTTCCCACAAAAAGAACAAAAAAAAAGAGGAGGCCCCCAATACACAAAAGCAGATACGAGAACCGTTGTCTAAATTCAGCCGCCCTGTGCGGCCGCTGCCGCCCGCGTAAGACAAGTCCAGTACTTCGGGGAGCCGGCATCAGCACGCACAGAACGGCCCGCTACGTATTCAACTCTCCTTTATTTTACACGGCCCGGAACCCGCCCGGCTCCATAAGACGCCTCCGGAAAGATTTCAGCCCGACATCTGTTAGAATTTCCCTATGACGCGATTCTTGCTCGTTGGACTTGACGGCGCAGAACCGTCGCTGGTCGAAACCTGGATGGACCACGGTTGTCTCCCCAACCTCGATCGGCTCCGCCGCGCCGGCTCCTACCTCCCCCTCGCCAGCACGATGCCCCCCGCAAGTTTCCCCGCATGGACCACCTGCGTTACCGGCGTCAACCCCGGCAGGCACGGCATCTTCGACTTCACCGAAATCGCACCCGGGCCCGCGCGCGCCGTCCGCTTCGTCAACTCCACGTTCCGCAAAAGCCCCGCGCTCTGGAACACCCTTTCTTGCGCCGGCAAGCGCGTCTGTGTCCTGGGCGTCCCCGCCACATACCCGCCCGAGCCCGTCAACGGCTGCATGGTTTCCGGGTTTGACTCGCCCGTGTGCGGCCGCGTCGACAAATCGTTCGTCTATCCAGCCGATCTGTACGGCGAAATAAGCGGCTGGCGGTACAGCGATTTGGACGAAACCCGCATCGGCCCCGGCTGGCACGAGGCCGCCTTGCCTCGGATACTCAAAAAAATCGAAGATAAAGAGCGCATCGCACTCAAATTGATTGCCAGGGAAGACTGGGGTTTTTTCATGGCCGTCTTCGGCGAGTCCGACGCCGTGGCCCATCACTTCTGGCTGTTCCACGACCCGCAGTCACCACGCCACATCCGCTCCGCCCTTTCCGGCGCCGTCCGGCAGGTCTACACCCGGCTGGACTCCGCCGTCGGCGCGCTCATCAACGCCGCCGGGCCGGGCGCCGTCGTCTCCGTCGTGTCCGATCATGGTTCGGGCGGCGCGGGAACCGGGGTCATCCACCTCAACAACTGGCTTGCCGAGCACGGCTACCTCAGGTTTTCACTCGCGCACGCGCGCGTGCGCGATGATTCCGGCGGCTGGGCCAAACGCACCGCCATGGCGCTCGTGCCGCACCGGATGCGCGGAGCGCTGTTCCGCCGGTTCACCGGCATGGCGGCCGCCGCCGAGGCTGGCGCAAGATTCCGCGGCATCGACTGGGCAAACACCCGCGCCTGGTCCGAAGAACTCAACTACTTCCCGTCGATCCGCGTCTGCGGGTTGGCCGGCCACGGTTACGCCTCATTCTGCAACGACCTGTGCGCCAAACTCGAAGCGTGGGAGCCGGTCAAAAAAGCGTGGCGGCGTGAACAAATTTACCACGGGCCCTACGTCGAGCGGGCGCCGGACATCGTCCTCGAACTCGACCTCGAAAACGGCTACTCCTACTCGTGCCTGAGGAGCCGCGGCGGCCCCCCGTTTCGCCGCCTCGATCCCGCCGGCTACTATGGCGGCAAAGGCCAGGCCCTTGCCGGCAACCACCGGCCCACCGGCGTCTGCTTTCTGTCCCAGCCAATCACCGCCGGCGCCGCCGCCATCCAAGACATCGCGCCTACGGTCCTGGCCTGCCTCGATGTCCCCGCGCCGCCCATGGACGGCACGCCCCTGCTGGGCGCTCTCCGCGAAACCGGCGGCGCGGAACACGCCGGCCCCGAAGCCCCCTACACGCCCGAACAACAGCGCGCCGTCGAGCAGCGGCTGCACGCCCTCGGGTATTTCGAATGAAGCCGCGCATCGCCATGGTGGGCGCGTGCCCCTATCCCGTGCCGCAGGGTTCCCAGGTCCTGCTCGGAAACACCTCGACGGCCCTTTACCAGGCCGGCCACGACGTCCATCTGGTCGTCTATGGTTACGGCGTGGGAACTCCGCCGCCCGGGCTCCACGTCCACCGATGCGCCAGAATCCCGTTCGAGCGGAAAATCGCCGCCGGGCCATCCTTCGCCAAACCGTTCCAGGACCTCGCCCTGATCGCCACGCTCCGCTGCGTCGTCCGCGAACAAAAAATCGACGTGGTCCATGCCCAC
Source organism: Candidatus Hydrogenedentota bacterium (assembly GCA_026387845.1). Lineage (GTDB taxonomy): Bacteria > Hydrogenedentota > Hydrogenedentia > Hydrogenedentales > SLHB01 > JAPLKX01. The sequence continues at coordinate 6,024 of JAPLKX010000243.1, forward strand.
AACTACGAAGGCCTGCTGGCCGCACTCGCGGCCCGCGTCCGCCCCATCGTTTACCATGCCCACAACGCCATGGCCGACGAACTTCCCCACTTTTTCCCGGGAACACGCCGCCTCGGAAGTTGGACCGATAGAATGTGGCCCCGCAGGGCCGACCGAATCATCGTCCCCCATTCTAGTCTGGCCGATTATCTTGCCGGCTGCGGGTGCGACCCCGCCAGGATACACGTCATACCCCCGCCGCTCGAAGTGGATCTGTTCAAGCCACGCCCCGTGTCCGACGCACTCCCGCCCGTCCTCTATACCGGCAACATGGACAAATACCAGAACTTGCAGGGCCTTCTGCGCATCATGCGGCTGGTCCGCGAGCAGATTCCCTCCGCCTGCCTCGTCGTGGCAACCGCCGCACGCCTTCGGCTCGACGACATGCCCGGCGCTGAAAGGTTCCCGACGCCCGACTTTCAGTCGCTGTGCGATGCGCTGGCGGACGACGTGGTGCTGGCGTGCCCGCGCGTGTCCTGGTCAGGCTATCCCATCAAAGTCCTCAACGGAATGGCCGCCGGAAGGCCCGTCGTCGCGTTTAAAAGCGCCGGCTACCCGATCACCTCGGGGTTCAACGGCATCACGGTTCCCGACGACGATCACGCCGCGTTCGCCGAGTCCCTCATTCAACTCCTGACCGACCCCGCGTTGCGCGCACGGCTCGGCACAAGCGCCCGCGCCACCATCGCCGCCCAGCACAACTATCGGGAAATAGCTGAGGCGCTCGCGCGTGTTTACACCTATGCACTAAAACCCGCTGTTGCATGAGCAAACGCCGTTTTTGCACGTAAAGTCCGCAGTCCATGCAGTTCCCACTACTCCAGGAGAGCCTGCCATGACACGGTCCCGCAAGCGGTTCATCCAACTCTGGGCACGCCAATGTGAGAACGGCGTTCGATTGCCCACAGCGTTCTACTTCATCCGGGGCGACCATGACGACTGGCGGTGTTTTTACGGACCCGTCGGCAAAGTCCGTAGATCGCGCGTGTTCATCAACCGCTCCGCCATTTACGGGTTTGTCAGCGCCAAGGAACTCCTGTACACCGGCACCGGACCCGATACCAACGCCGGCCAGCCCGGAAACAACCGCTTCATCCGGTGCCGGATCATCAACCGCATCAAAAGGCCGGCGTTCGTCCCCGAAACGCGGCCGGCCATTAATGAAGTACCGGCTGCCGCCACAGATAAAATCGCCGCCGAAGCCTCGGGTGGCGACGCGGTGTCTCTGCTCTGACGGCCGGCTCGTTCTGTGTTATGCTTGAGCCGGTCGCTTCACGCGCTGGACAATGATACTCTGGAAGCAACGGAGGTGTTGCTGCATGGATCAAGCCAGGAAACAAAAATTCATCGAACTTTGGAAACGCTATTTCCCTGGGGCTGAGCTGCCCATCTGTTTTTACTACACCACCGAACCCGACAGCGCCGAACATGCCCAGCAAGTTCAGGGCTGGCATTGTTTTGTTGCTCAGCTCGCCGCCGTCAGAAAGGGGAAATCCTACCGGTTCGCCGAAGCCGCCATAGGTTGCCCGGGCGGCAAACGTTACCTCGGGTTTACCTCCGAAATCATGCCCAACTTCAGATACTTCCTGTCCTGCGGGATTGAAGGCAAGCTCGAAGGCGAGAGATACAAAAAAACACCCGAACTCGTCGACGAAATTGTCAACAACTCGCCCACTTATACGGCGCCCGCACCCTATATCGTGTTCAAACGGTGGGACTTGCTCGAAATTAGTGAGGAGCCCGAGGTCGTCATCTTTTTTGCACCGCCCGACGTCCTCTCCGGCCTCTACACCCTGGCCGGGTTCGACGAGGCCGAACTCGAGGCCGTTGCCGCACCGTTTGGGGCTGGGTGCGCCTCCATCGTCGCGTATCCCTACCTCGAAAAAGACCGCGAGCGGCCCCGCGCCATACTCGGCATGTTCGACGTCTCCGCCCGACCGTGCGTACCCCCGCAAACCCTCACCTTCTCCGTCCCAATGCAAAAATTCAACCGCATGATTGACAACATGGAACAAAGCTTCCTCACCACACACTCCTGGGAAAAAGTCAAAAAACGCCTGTAATAAACCCCTTAACAGGCCTGACGCCGACCTCTTCTCCCTCTGCGTTGTTTCCTCCAGCCTCCAGCCTCCAGCCTGGTTTGACTTTATCGATCCCCGACCGCCAATATACCGGCAAGACAGGGTGGAGATCTCAAACATGGAAATGACGCGCAGAAAGTTTCTCGGCCTCATCGGCGCTGTCACGCTGTCCTCATGCGCCCACCGGATTCCCCTCATCGGCGGCAACGGCAAAGAAAACCCCTGGGCCGTCGCGGGGCTGTCGGACCTGCACGTTAACCAGGCAAGAACCACCGCTATCATCAACCGCGCCGTCGCCCAAATCAACGACACTCGATACGTACGGTTCACCGTCGTCATCGGCGACCTCTCCACCAGCGGCCAGTTGGCCGAACTCAATCTGGCGCGCGAATCACTCGACAGGCTTGCCCAACCCTATTGTGCCGTCCCGGGAAACCACGATGTCGATACCCGCGCAACCGATCCCTATGCCAACTTCAAGCGGAACTTTGGCGCGCCAAGCTGGATTCATGAAGAAAAACAGTGGGTGTTCTTCGGCCTCGATACGTGCGAAGGAGCCGCCAGCGACGTAGCCGTCCGGCCCGACCGGCTGGACTGGCTCGAAAAACGCCTGCGCAAACTCGGGCCTGACCGGCCCATCGGCGTATTCGCCCACCATCCCTTTGGTCCGTCTACCAAGGCGTATCGGGTCAAGAACGCCGATGAAGTCCTCGGGCTTTTTAATGGGCACAACCTTAAGTTCATTGCCTCGGCCCACTACCATGGGAACCAGGAGGAAACTGCCAACGGCGTCCTGTTTACCACCACGGCATGTTGCTCTTCGACCCGCGATAATTTTGATGAAACTAAGGAAAAAGGCTACAGGCTGTTCCGGATCACCGGCGAGGAAGTCACCACCGAGTTCGTCCCGGTCGCCGTGGGAGCCCTCGCCTCGGCTTCCGCATAAGATTATGCGGCCGCACAAGCCGTGCGGCCCGGAAGGGAACAGGCCTGGCGAAATACTATGGACGCCCGGGTTGTAATGTCTCAAGAGAGACATGGATCCGGTCTCGCAGGCTTGCCCGCGAGCCGGCCATCCCCTCGTTGGAGGCTCAATTGAATCTCCAGTACAATAGTTAGTTCCAAAAGAGCATTGAAGATGCGCAACGGCAACAGAACCTTCGGTTACGGCTGTTTCGCCGTCAATCTGTTGATCCTCCTCGTTCTCGCCCTGGTGGTCGGGTTTCTCGGCTACCTGATCGGCGTGGGGGTGCTGTATGTCGAGCGGGGCCCCGGTGTCGCCGTACTCGAAGTCCGAAGCTCCATCTATGACGAAAGACCCGTACTCGAGCAGCTCGATCAACTCCTCAACAACTCCGACACCCGAGCCCTCGTCGTTCACGTCGACAGCCCCGGCGGCGCCATCTCCGCCGTCGAGGAAATCTACAACGCCCTCAAGCGCACCGCGGATCGCGGCATCCCCGTCGTTGCCTCGATGGGGGCGCTGGCCACGTCCGGCGGATATTTCATATGCCTGCCCGCCGAACGCGTCTTTGCCAACCGAAGCAGCGTTACCGGCAGCATCGGCGTGCTGGTCGAATATTATTCACTCGCCGGGTTATTGGACAAAATAGGGGTGCAGTCGCAGACCGTCACGAGCGGCCAATACAAAGGGCTCGGGTCGTGGGCACAGCCGCTCACCGATGCCCAGCGACAGCACATGCAGGACATCGTCAACGATTTCCACAATTTCTTCGTTGATATAGTTTCGGCGGATCGCCATGTCGACCTCGAGCGCGTTCGCGAATGGGCCGACGGGCGCGTCTTTACCGGCCGCCAAGCCCTTGAAATGGGTATGGTGGACGAATTGGGCGGGTTGCACGACGCCATCGCGTTTGCGGGAAAGCGGGCCCACCTGGAAGGGGAACCCCGGGTCATCCGCGCGAGCGAACGGACCGTTTCCCTATTACAGATGTTCAGACGGTATGGACCGCCCCCCTGGGGCGCGGCCGGCGGATCCGCTGTGCCCGCTCCGGGTTTGGCAAGATTTTGGATGAGGTAGTGTCGTGGCGGAAACGAGAGAAAATGGACTGAGCACGTACCTGGGCGAGATCGCCAAGATCTCCCTGTTGTCGACTTCTGAAGAGATCCGGCTGGCGCGGCGCGCACAGCAGGGTGACGGCGAGGCCCGCCACAAGCTTATCGTGAGCAACCTCCGGCTTGTGGTCAGCATTGCCAAAAAATACCTGTATTACGGCTTGCCCCTGCTCGACCTTATCGAAGAAGGTAACCTCGGGCTCATGAAAGCCGTCGACCGGTACGACCCCGAAAGAGGCTGCAAATTCTCCACCTATGCCACCTGGTGGATACGCCAGGCCGTCACAAGAAGCCTCTCCAACCAGGGCCGGACCGTCCGCATACCCGTCTACGTCACCGACAACGTCGCCCGCTACAAAAAAACCGCCGAGGAACTCTATATCCGCACCGGCCGGCGGCCCGAACCCGAGGAAGTCGCTGTCGAACTCGGTATCAAACCCGCAGAAGCCAAACGACTGCGCGAATTTGTCGAGGACATATCGCCTCTCGACAAGCTCGAAACCACCGATACCGACGACGGGCGAGGCATTCCCGAAAGCATCGAGCCCCACAAACTCGACAAGGCCATCGCACAGTTCGAGTTCGACCAGCAGATGGAAGAGCTCATGAAACAGCTCACACCAAGGGAAAGCAACATCCTCCGTTACCGCTACGGCCTCATGGACGGCCGGGCCCACACGCTCGAAGAAACCGGAAGAGAGTTCAACCTCACCCGAGAGCGCATCCGGCAAATCGAAAAAGACGCCATGAAACGACTCCGCGGGTTCGTCGCCCAAAACGCAGAAGACTTCCGCCCGTAACGTCATTGGGACGCCCCCCGGCCGCGCTTCTTAGCGCCGTAGTCTTGTGCGCCGTTGTGGGGGGTGTCCCACTTTTTACTCCCAAATTCCCCACAGGTCCCCATTCGCCCGTTATGTCCCTTAATCCCTTAGTCCCGAACATCTATAAAAAACAACAAGAAGTTTCATGCTGCAATGTCCATAAGTTGTTTTGCCGACGCTGCTAAGATGGCATCGAGCGATGTGGTCAATTCATGGCCTTTGTGGGTGACGACATAGCGTTTTT
>JAPLKX010000693.1 GCA_026387845.1 Candidatus Hydrogenedentota bacterium
GCATAAGATTCGCTATCTTGTTGTGGGCGCCTATGCAGTAATGAAATACAGCGAGCCACGATTCACGAAAGATCTTGATCTATGGATAGCGACTGACCCAGAGAATGCAAATTCGGTGTATGTGGCGTTGAAGGAATTTGGTGCTCCACTGGCAAATCTTACTTCGGATGACTTTACCCGCCAGGATTACTTCTATCAGATGGGAATACCTCCTTTGAGGGTTGATGTTATGATGTCGATTCCGGGAGTCGAATTTGAAGAGGCATTGGAGAACCGTGAGGTCGTTGAATTGGATAATCTTAAGATTCCGTTCATTTCGAGATCTAACCTGATCCGGGCAAAGGAAGCGAGCGGAAGGCCGCAAGACAAGATTGATATCGATAGACTCAAGGAAGCCGAACAATTGGATGCACTCGACGAGAAATAGCGTACCGCACCCTCAAGGAAGCCGAACAATTGGATGCACTCGACGAGAAATAGCGCACAGCACCGCTTCGCTTTGCGCCATTTCTTGTGAGTGATCCATGACGTTAGGCCCCATAGGAGGAACGCCATGTTCAATCGCAGAGATTTCCTTCTCGCATCGGCAACCTTGGTGGCGGCATCGCTGCTGACGCCCGCCTTTGCCCAAACCACGACCGCCCCCGCAATACGGCGCGGATTTCTCAAGCGACCAGGATGCCGCGTCTACTATGAAGTGACGGGATCAGGCCCCGCGATCATCTTTGCCCATGGAATCGGCAGCAATCATCTGGCCTGGTGGCAGCAGGTCCCGCATTTCTCCGGTCGCTACACGTGTGTGACATTCGCGCATCGCGGATACCCGCCGGGGAGCGAGATTCCCGGCGGCCCGGATCCGCGAGACTTCGCCGGTGATCTCGCCGCGCTGATCGGGCACCTGCAACTGGCCGACGTGCGCCTCGTCGCGCAGTCCATGGGTGGCTGGACCGGCGTCGAATATATACTGTCTTTTCCCCACAAGGTGCGTGCGCTCGTACTTGCATCCACGTGTGGGACGATACACAGACCGTCCGTGCCCTTGGCTGACCCGCAACGGCTGACCGAGTGGAATCGCCAGGCGACGGCCGCGCGGGCCGACATGCAACGCCGCGGAATCTCGCCTCCGGCGGGGGAGCGCATGGCGCGAGAGCAGCCTGCGCTTCACTTCCTCTACCGCGCGATCGCTAACGCCAGCGACGCATTCGACCGGGAGGAGCTTCGCAAGCGCATCCTCGCGATGGCCACCCGGCCGCCCGATGTGCTGCGCGGTCTCGCCATGCCCACGCTTTTCATTACCGGCGACGAAGACACGACCTATCCGCCCTTTCTGTCCGACGCGCTGGCTCCCCTGATGCCCAACGCGAAGGTCGAGCAGGTCCGCGAGGCCGGGCACTCGGTCTATTTCCAGCGGGCATCGGTCTTCAACCAGTTGGTCGACCGCTTCCTCGCGGCCGTCGGCTAGGACCCGAGGGGGACGGGGGCGCACAGGGGCACATTGTCGGTGTGCGTCCGAGTGGGGATAAAACGTTCAGCGCCTTTGAGGGCATGAGGAAGACGGTCACGAAGCCGGATGGCTCCCCAGAAGTGGAAGTGCCTTGGGTTAAACCTAAACAATGCACTTTACAAGTGGCAAATAGAGTTGTTGAATTCAGACCTGATTACTGAGTTTCAAGAGAAAAAGTGAAGCCTAACCAGGTGCTCCACCGGATCGCCAACAAATCTGGCTTCCGGTGAGCTTATGCGTTCGGTCGCGCTGCGCGCGCCCGAACGGCGAGTTGCGCGGAGCGCCTCGCCCGATTTGTCCGACCGCGCGCTGATTCGCGCGGCCGAACAAAATCGTTCGAGCCGTTAGATGGAGCTGTTGTGAGCATCGACGAACGCATAGCCGAGAAGTTTAAGGCGCTCTTAGCTGAGGGCAAGGCGATTCTTCAGCGGTCAGGCTGGAACGGGCAGAAGTATCAAAGCAGCATTGATGATGTCGCTTATATACGATTCAGGACGGAAGAGCTGAATCTGATAAAGCGCTCCTGCGGCGAAGACAGTGATCACTATCAACAGCTAAAGACACTGGCAGAGGACAAGAATACGGCCCTGAATAGCTACTACTTTAAGGATTGCTACGGCGTCCTAGAAGCTGCGTCGCGCGACTATGAAGGGGGCATGATCTTTCAAGTCCGCGCCATGGTTGCGGCCGAGGTTCTTGATGATTTTCTTGAGCAAGCCGAACACCTTCTTGAGCAGGGCTTCCATGTGCCAGCAGCATCTCTTGCAGGCGCCGTCCTGGAAGACACGCTGCGAAAACTGTCGGAGGCAAAAGGTATTTCGGTCCCCGACAAGACCTCGATTGACAAACTGAACGCAGAACTTGCCAAGGCTGGCGTTTACGACAAGCTGGTCCTCAAAAGGATTACCGCAATCGCAGACGTTCGAAATAACGCCGACCACGGCAACTTCGACAAATTTGAGAAAGAGGATGTCGAGGACATGCTCAAATGGGTACGCCGCTTCTCGGCGGACTTTCTCGGCTGACGTGCAGAAGCTCCATCTAACGGCGAGTTGCGCGAAACGCGCAACTCGCCGTTATGCCAGAAACGACAATATGAAAAAGATCAAGAAGAAGACCAAGAAAGCCAAACGGGCTCCGACCCCATCAAGCCTCCCGGCCCTCACCTGGATGGACGACGAAGGGATGCACCTTCTCGCCCAAGGGACAGCGCCGTCACCGGATCAATTGGAGGAAATAACGAGGAAATTCCAGGAAGGCATCAAGAGATCGCCGATGTGGGAAGAGATGGTGAGGACGTTCGGGAAGGAAAAGGCCGAAGAACTTCTGCTTCAGTGTCGAGCGAAGTTGGAGTAGTCGCGAAAGCATGGCATAACAACCGCATGCACAACGGACCGGCTCCAGCTACACTTCCGCCGGCCGGTGATGCGGTGCGCCTCGCCGTTAAGAGTAAGAAATATTTAT
>JAPLKX010000661.1 GCA_026387845.1 Candidatus Hydrogenedentota bacterium
CGCGCCCCCCGCAAACACTACCGCCGCCCCCGTTTCGTAAATCATGTTCCAGTGCGTCAATCGCGCAAGCGCCACCATGATCAGCCGCGGGAAAAGCAGCCGGTGCTCGTTGTGCAGCGCGAACAGGTCGGCCAGCGTGAGTGTGCTCTCGTAGGATTTGGGCAGGATCAGCAGGTACTCCCACTCGTCCAGGAACGGAACATCGACGTGGTAAAGGCGCAGCAGCAGCACCAGCCCAGCGGGCGGTAAAAGGGCGATCAAAATGCCGGCCAACACGAATCGCCGATGGTGCAACCCTGTGGCACACAATATCTTACGGGATTGGCACGATGAGGGGGTTAGTTCCATCGTTGCCGACTTTTCCCGGCGGGCGGATACATGCTATAATGCCCCACTTCTGTGTGAGCTTTTGCGGGCCGCCGAGCACGGCCTCTGAACAGGATCTTTTGACCCCGTTGCGGGCGGGCTGACTTCTTCAGAGCGTAAGCGTATATGGCTGGCCAATTTCCCGAATGGATTCGACGAACGTGGGGTTCGGGCAGCGATTTTGGCGTGACCAGGGGCATCTTGGACGGCCTCCAACTGCACACGGTATGTCAAAGCGCCCGCTGCCCCAATATCGGCGAGTGCTGGCGCCGCCGGACGGCGACCATCATGGTACTGGGAAACGTCTGCACGCGCAAGTGCGCGTTCTGCGGCGTCCGCAGCGCGCAAAGCGGGCAAACCCTGCGGGCGCCCGATCCTGAAGAGCCGGGGCGGGTCGCCGAAGCGGTCCGGCGGCTGGAGTTGCGCCATGCGGTGGTCACGTCGGTAACGCGGGACGACCTTGCCGACGGCGGGTCCGGCCATTTCGCCGCGACGGTCGAGACGATCCGGGCCGTAAACCCGGGGTGCACGGTCGAGGTCCTGACGCCCGACTTCCAGGGAAGCCGTGCCGCGGTCGAAACTGTGATGGCGGCCGGGCCGGATGTGTTCGGCCACAACATCGAGACGGTCGAGCGGCTGTACCCGGTGTTGCGCAGCCCCGCTCACGATTACGGCCGGTCGCTTGCCGTGTTGAAATCGGCCGCGGCGATGGCCGCGGCGTCAGGCGGGCGGACCGCCGTGAAATCGGCGCTCATGGTCGGTCACGGCGAGACGCCGGACGAGGTCCGCGCGACGCTGGCCGGCTTGCTCGAGGCGGGATGCGTGGCGGTTTGCATTGGTCAATACTTGCGGCCGGGCAAGGCCGAGCGCGAAGTGGCCGAATTTGTGACGCCCGAACAGTTCGCCGCGTACGAACGAATGGCGTACGCGATGGGATTCGCTTTCGCGGTGGCCGGGCCATTTGTGCGCAGTTCGTACCGGGCCGAGGAGTTGGTAAATGCATTGAAGGCGCGCCACTGACCCGCGCGCTCGCCTAGACGATAAATGGAAGGATCAACAGATGCGGTATGAAGTGACACTGCCAGAGTTGGGCGATGATTCGGTGGACCGGGCAACCGTAACGCTGTGGCTGGCCGACGAGGGCGACATTGTCAGCGAAAACGACGACCTCGTCGAGATGACCACCGACAAGGCCGCGTTCAGCGTGCCAAGCCCGAAAGCCGGAACGCTGGTCGAGAAACTGGTGGACGAAGACGATGAAGTATCCGTGGGCGACGTGCTGTGCATCCTCGAGATCTAGCGGGCCCCCGCGGGTGGCGGGAAAGGATCGAGTAATGAAATGCGGTGTCGGCGTAATCGGTGCGGGGACGGTCGGCGGCGGCGTGGTCAAGACGCTCCTGGCCAACCGGGCCCTGATGAAAGGCAAGACCGGCGTGGAACTTCGCCTGGCTCACGTGGCCGAGTTGCGCCAGGAATGCCTCAAAGAATTTGATCTCACCGGCGTTACCGTAAGCGCCGATGCCGCCGCCCTCATAGCCGACCCCGCGGTCAACGTCGTTTGCGAACTGATCGGCGGGCTCGAACCGGCGAAAAAGTTCATCCTCGCCGCGCTCAACGCCAAAAAACACGTCGTCACCGCCAATAAAATGCTGCTGGCGCACGCCGGACCCGAACTGGCTCGGGCCGCCATCGCCAACGGCGTCGAGCTGCGGTATGAAGCCGCGGTGGCCGGTGGCATTCCCATCATCAAGGCGTTGCGTGAAGGGCTTGTGGCCAACTCGATCCAGGTGGCCTACGGCATCCTTAACGGCACATGTAACTACATCCTCAGCCGGATGACCTACGACAATATGGAGTTCGACGACGCGCTGAACCTGGCCGTCCGCCTCGGATTCGCCGAAACCCCGCCCGATCTCGACATCGAAGGCCACGATACCGCGCACAAATGCCAGATCCTCGCCTCGCTCGCCTATTCGACCGAGATCGATCTCAAAGACATCTACGTCGAGGGCATCACCAAAGTCACCCACGCCGACGTCGCCTATGCCCGCGAAATGGGCTACCTCATCAAGTTGCTCGCCGTGATCCGGGCCGTGGACGGCGAGGTCGAGGCGCGCGTCCACCCCACGCTCGTGCCCGAAGACCACCTGCTGGCGTCGGTGCGCAACGAGTTCAACGCCATTCACGTCACCGGCGACATCGCCGACTCGACCCTCTATTATGGCCGGGGCGCCGGCCGGATGCCCACCGCCAGCGCCGTCCTCGCCGACATCATGGACATAGCCCGCAGAGGCGATGCGCCCGCGCCGGCGCCGTTCGTGTACGGGCCCCGGCGGCCTATCCGGGCCATTGGCAGCCTCACCGGCCGGTATTACGTCCGGTTCAACACGCTCGATGAGCCGGGCGTGCTAGGAAAAATCTGCACCATCCTCGGCGACCGCGGCGTCAGTATCGCGTCCGTCATTCAAAAAGAGCGCCACGAGGACAATTTCGTCCACGTCGTTCTGATGACGCACGAGACCGTCGAGTCGTCGATACGAAGCGCGCTTGCGGAAATCGACCAAATCGGGTTTGTTCAAGAGAAGACGCACGTCCTTCGCGTGCTGTAGTAGTTATTTTGGCATTAGTGTTGGGAGAGTGGTCATTATGTTCAACCGGGGTGTCATTGAACGGTACCGGGCCTACCTGCCGGTCACCGATTCCACGTGCATCATTTCGCTCAACGAAGGCTCGACGCCCCTCATCCCCGCGTACAACCTCAGCGGCGCAATTCACCCCCGGCTCGAAGTCTGGCTGAAGTTCGAAGGGCTCAATCCCACCGGCTCGTTCAAAGACCGCGGTATGACCATGGCCATTACCAAGGCCGTCGAAGACGGATTCAAAGGCGTGATGTGCGCCTCCACCGGAAACACGTCTGCTTCCGCCGCCGCCTATGCGGCCAGGGCCGGCATCAAGTGCATCGTCCTTATCCCGGAAGGCAAGATCGCGTTCGGCAAACTGTCGCAGGCGATGATTCACGGCGCCCGCGTCATCCAGATCAAGGGCAATTTCGACCAGGCGCTCGAGCTCGTCCGCACCGTCACCAGCAACTACCCCATCGCGCTGGTCAACTCCGTCAACCCGTTCAGAATCGAAGGCCAGAAAACCGGCGCATTCGAGATCGTCGACGATTTCGACGGGTTCGCGCCCGATTACCAGGCGCTGCCCGTCGGCAATGCCGGCAATATCAGCGCATATTGGAAAGGCTACAAGGAATATCACGCTGCCGGCAAAGCCAAAAACCTTCCGCGCATGCTCGGGTTCCAGGCCGCCGGCGCTGCACCCATCGTACTCGGCCATCCCGTCGACGACCCCCAGACGTTCGCCACCGCCATACGCATCGGCAACCCGGCAAGCTGGAAAACGGCCGTCCAGGCACGCGACGAATCCGGCGGCGTCATCGACATGGTCACCGACGACGAGATCCGCAATGCCTACCGGATGGTGGCGTCATGCGAGGGCGTGTTTGCCGAGCCCGCAAGCGCCGCCAGCATCGCGGGGCTGATTAAACTCGCCGGCCAGGGTTTCTTCGACAACGTCCAGCCCCTCCAAGGCGACAGAATCCGCGTCACCTGCATCCTCACCGGCCACGGGCTTAAAGACCCCGACAGCGCCATCAAGGCCGCCGAACAACCCATTACCATCGAAGCTGAAGAAGACGCCGTGCTCGAAGCCATTGGCCTCGCCGAACCCGCGGTGGTTTGAGAATTCGCCTCTTTCCTGGGACTCTTGGGACAAGGTAGGGTCGCGCTGTGCGCGACCGGCTCCTCATATTAAGAAAGCCCAGTTGCGGTGCAGGCGTCTCCCAGGCAGTTACTTGGAAGCCATACGACAGATATTCTGGAGCGATAGATAGCCGTGTCAAAGCCAATTATGACGATTGTTGGGTTTGGACCGATGGGAAAGCGCTTTGCACATCTCTTTTCGTCGGACATGGACGTGCGTGTTTCGTCCTCGCGTAACGTCGCGGATGAGGTTGCCAGCGTCGGCGCTGTCTCGATTGGCGACCGTGGCTCCGCTCTCGCCTCTTCGGACTACATCTTCCTGGCAGTACCGCTTAAGGCATTGCCGGACCTGATTGAAGAAGTGAATGCTGTTTCGAGAGCCGGTGTTGTGGTCATTGACTGCTGTTCCGCCAGAGTTTCCGCAGAGAAGTTGTTGTCCCGTCTGGACCGTCGGCATTTCGGCATACATGATGTCATCAAGGGTGAGTACTGCATCACAGGTGACATCAACGAGGAGATGACCCAGTTCTTCTGTCATCACGGGATCAAGATTCAGTGCATGACGGCGGAAGAGCATGATCGAATCAATGCCGTCATCGGCCTTGGCCATTTTATCGGCTTGTCTCTGGGGCAATTCCTGGGCGATGACGAGAAGGCTATTCTGTCAGGTATGGGCTCCGGCTCTAAAGTGATCGCTTTGGCTAATCACTTTGCAGGAACTTCACCTACAACTTGGCGCGAGACACAAGTGGATAACACGTTTACAAGGAAGAAGAGAGAGGATTTCATCCGAGCGCTTATTCAGTACCACGACGCACTGTCCAATGGTGAATATCCGTTTGAATAGCTTCCGAACACGTAGACGTCATGCCAACTGCTGTATTGAGTCATGCTGTTGCCATCTTATCCAGGCGGGCTCTTGCTCAACAGACTTTGGCCAGTCCGAGCGCGGCGAACCGGCAGTCGCCCCGCCCTAATCGTGCAGGCGGTGACGTTGGTCCTGTAAAATGTCTCGCATGAATGGTTCCCTTGAAGTGATCCGCTTGCCCGGACTTGTACCATATGCTGAAGCGTCGCGTATCCAGCATGAACGCCGCGATGCTGTCGAGCGCGGCGAAGCCCCCGCGGCGCTTTACCTGCTCGAACACGCGCCCGTGATCACGCTGGGCCGGAAATGGCGGCCGGAAAATCTGCTCCGCACACGTGACGAATACGCCGACATGGGCATCGACGTCTGCGAAACCGACCGCGGCGGCGACGTAACCTACCACGGCCCCGGCCAAATGGTCGCCTACCCCATCCTCAAGCTGAATGCGGTGGGGTCGCGCTCCTGCGCGACCGCTCCAACCCGCAAACCCTCAATTCCATGGTACCTGCGCGCGCTCGAGGAAGTCCTGATTCGCCAGTTGGCCCGCTACGGCCTCGAGGCAGGCCGGTGCGATGGCCTCACCGGCGTCTGGGTGGGAGACGCCAAAATTGCCGCAATCGGCGTCCGAATCCACAACTGGACGACGTCCCACGGCATCGCGCTAAACGTCAACCCGGACATGGCACACTTCCGCCTCATCATCCCCTGTGGCATCGCCGACAAGACTGTCACTTCACTGCATGCTTTGTTGGGCGAAGATACCCCTTCCATGACGACTGTCATGGATGATTTCGAACGCGAATTCAAGAACCTTTTCTAACCACAAA
>JAPLKX010000610.1 GCA_026387845.1 Candidatus Hydrogenedentota bacterium
GCAAAGCTACATCTTGCATCACAAGCAACCCGACGACGATAAACCTGCCTTGTTCCACTCGATATTCGTCCTGAGCCGGCATCGTTGATCACAGCCAGCGGGCTGGACGGCGCGGGCGAGACGACCGCGCCTACGTTTGCATTCCTCCCTCGCCTCTGCGATGCTTCCCCCTCAACAAAGGAGCACTCACATGTCAATGTTCTCGCTTCAAGGCAAAGTGGCCCTGATCAACGGCGGCAGCAGGGGGATTGGCGAAGCCATCGCAAAAGGGTTCGCTGAACACGGCGCGACTCTCATCCTCTCCTCGCGCAAACAGGACGGCGTGGATCGCGTCGCAAACGAAATCAACGCCGCGGGCGGCAAGGCTGTCGGCATCGCCTGCCACGCCGGCAAGCTCGACCAGGTCGACGCCCTGTTCCGCCGGATCAAGGCCGAGTTTGGCCGGCTCGACGTGCTCGTCAACAACGCTGCCACAAACCCCTACTTCGGCCCCATCCTCGGCGCCTCCGAAGAAGCGTTCGACAAAACCTTCGAGGTCAACTGCAAAGGCTACTTTTTCATGGCACAACGCGCCGCCGCCATCATGGTCCAGCAACAAGCCGGCTCGATTATCAACATCGCATCCGTCGAAGGTCTCACGCCCTCCCCCATGATGGGCGTCTACTCGATGAGCAAGGCGGCCGTCGTCATGCTCACCAAAGTGCTTGCCAGAGAGCTCGGCGCCGCAAACGTCCGCACCAACTGCATCTGCCCCGGCCTCACCGACACCAAATTCGCCGCCGTGCTCGTCAAAACACCCGAAATCCACGAGAAATACGTCCAGCAGTCCCCAATGGGCCGCCACGCACAACCAGCCGAAATGGTCGGCGCAGCCGTCTACCTGGCGTCCGACGCCTCCTCATACACCAACGGCGCCATCATCACCTGCGACGGCGGCATGGCCGTCTAAGGCATGAGACGATTGGGACAATTGAGACAATTGAGACCTCCCACCGCGGCCTCAGTGCCTCTCCTTCATCTTTCATCCTTTAAGAAAACTGCCGGACATTGTTCACATCTCTAGTATGTGTTTCGCCTCATCTGTCAACCAATTCCCCCTTGTTCCGCAAATCTTTCCCCAATGCCATTTGACCTCCGTCACGCGGCCAGCTATCCTGCTTGCACTGGGAGTCGACGTCTCAACAGGGAGGTTTCCGAGATGACTCTATCTTTCTACCGTCGTTTTGCCCTGGTGGTTTTGGCTGCGGGCTTGGCCATGTTCAGCGCGCCCGGCGCGGCGCAATGTACCCTCGGCGCGGTGGATCTCGTGTCGCCGCGGAACGGCGTCACCATAGTGGTCGGCGCCGGCGTGGAAGACATCCCGTTTATGCCGGTAGCCATTCCGGATTGCGAGATGGACACAACCCACGTCTCGTTCGACTGCGACGGCCTTGCCCTTGGCTATATAACGGCCGCACCCTACACCCTTGCGGCAAGCCCCTTTGCCGAATTGGGGTTTGGCCTGCACTCGGTTGTCGCGACAGCCAACCGGCTCAGCACCACCGGGTCGGTCGTCCAGACCAATGAGTTCAACATCACCCAGGCAGGCGCCGGCATCGACGTCGACCTCAACGGCTACCCCGACGACCCGTTTGCCGCGCTCGCGGGCAACGGCTTTCAGTGGGTGTCGCAGACGCCGGTTGAAGGCGCGGCGGGCCTGCGCCGCGTGGGGCTGTGCCGTTGGGCCGGTTCAGGCGGCACCGCAAACCCGCAGCCGCTGGTCATACCGCTGGCGGACAGCCTCAACCCGGCGCGGTGCGTCACGGTGTTCATGCCGCCCACGCTGCTGCTGCCCGGCGAAATCGGCATACTGATGGTAACCGCGGCCGACGACCTCGATACGCTGCTCGGGCCGGAAATGCTCTCGACCGGCGAAGTAATGGG
>JAPLKX010000353.1 GCA_026387845.1 Candidatus Hydrogenedentota bacterium
CCCCCTGGCAGTTGTGGGGGGTGTCCCTTTTTTGAATCCACGCTTGACGACCACCGTCAAACAAAACAGGTTGAAGGCTGGAATCAACTGAGGGACACCTCCCACAACTGCCGGGGGGCGTCCCAACATCTTGACTTGCACCGAAATCCGCTGATAAAGTCAGATTTTCTTATAGTCTGGTAGTGAACCTTGTTTTGAGGCCGGTGGCCGGGATCGAGATCATGCTCCAGGAATGCATTGCAGCACTTGTCCAGCGCAGGGACCTGACGCGCGAGCAGGCTGCCGCCGCGTTGCGCGAAATCATGGCCGGCGACGCTACCCCCGTGCTCACCAGCGGGTTTCTCGTCGCCCTCATGATGAAAGGCGAGACCGTCGACGAGATCACGGGGCTTGCCGAAACCATGCGCGCCATGGCTACCAAGGTTACCACGTCCCGCCGGCCGCTGGTCGACACCTGCGGCACCGGTGGCGACCGATCCGGCACGTTTAACATCTCGACGGCGGCGGCGTTTGTGGTGGCGGGCGCGGGCGTGGCCGTGGCCAAGCACGGCAACCGGAGCGCGTCGAGCAAATGCGGCAGCGCCGACGTCCTCGAAGCGCTTGGCGTCAACATTGAAGCCTCCGCCGAACTCGTCGGCAGGTGCATCGACACGGTTGGCATCGGGTTTCTGTTCGCCAGAACGCTGCACACCGCCATGAAACACGTCGCGGGGCCGAGAACCGAACTCAAGATCCGCACGGTCTTCAACATCCTCGGCCCGCTCACCAACCCCGCCGGCGCGACCGGCCAGGTCATGGGCGTGTTCGACGCGAAACTGGTCGAACCCCTCGCACACGTGCTCGCCAACCTCGGCTCGCGCCGGGCGTTTGTCGTGGCGGGGTCGGACGGGCTCGACGAACTAACCCTGGCCGGGCCGTCGTTAGTTGCGGAAGGGCACGGCGGCGAGGTCCGGTCGTACCAAATCACGCCCGACCAGTTTGGGCTGGTGCGAGCGCCTCGCGAAGCCCTTCTTGGCGGCGACGCCGCGGTCAATGCCTCAATTCTGAAAGGCGTGCTCGAAGGAAAGCCGGGCCCCTGCCGCGATATCGTGCTGCTGAATGCCGCCCCAGCCCTGATCGCCGGCGAAGCCGCACCCGGCTGGCCCGAAGCCATGCGCATGGGCGCCCAGTCTATTGATACCGGAGCCGCCTTGGCTGCTTTGGAAAAGCTCATAACCGCCTCGAAAGACACGGTGGCAAAATGAGGAAGCTCCATTACGTCCGTTATGCTATCTGGCTGGTCCTTATTGGTTGGGCATTCTTCTTGTTTCATTTGGGATTGCGGCGGATCCTGCTTGGGGTACTTGTTCTGGCTGCGTTACAGTGGGTATTGGTCAAAGCCGAGCGGTGGAGGAGGAGGCGGTGGTACCGTGAGTGAGGTAAAGGCTCAATGTTAACGAGCAAACGCTTTAGAATGATAATCGCTGTCGTTGCCATGTTTGCCGCGGCCTGCGTGAGTAACACAATCGGCCGTAGCTTGTCGATGTGGCTGCGGGCGCTGGTGGCGGGATTGGTTGCTGGTGGGACAGTGCTGGTCGCAGGCATTATCTACGAACGGCACAACAAGCGGAAATCGGGCAGGCTTTAGCAGGATAAGCCAAGCTCTTTG
Organism: Candidatus Hydrogenedentota bacterium; assembly: GCA_026387845.1. GTDB lineage: Bacteria > Hydrogenedentota > Hydrogenedentia > Hydrogenedentales > SLHB01 > JAPLKX01. The sequence continues at coordinate 1,649 of JAPLKX010000353.1, forward strand.
GAAGTCGCGCGAAAGCGCGCTATTATTGTTTTCCATCTTTACAGCAGGCTCTCATGATTCTTGACCGTATTTGCTCACAAAAAAAGATCGAGGTGGCGCAGCGGAAATCCCTTGCGCCTCTGAATCAGGCCATTGAAATGGCAAAAGCCGCTACGGCCCCGCGCGACTTTGCGGGTGCTTTGAGCAAACCCGGAATCAGCCTGGTTGCCGAAATCAAGCGGCATTCGCCTTCCAGAGGCAAGCTGATGGACTGCGATGACCCGTTGCCGTTGGGCCGGCTGTATGAACAAGAAGGGGCGAGCGCGATCAGCGTGCTGACTGACTCTGAATTCTTTCACGGCACGCTGGAAGATCTGGAACGGGTTCGAGCCGGGCTCAGTCTGCCCTGTTTGCGCAAAGATTTCGTGATTGATGAATACCAGATTCATGAAGCGCGTGCGCACAGGGCGGATGCGGTTCTGCTGATCGCGCGCATCCTGTCTGACGGGCAGATGCGTGACTATGCGCAATTGGCGCGGGAGTGGGGTATGGGCGTGCTGACGGAGACGCATTCGGCAGGCGAGATCGAGCGGGCTGTCAACGCCGGCGCCAAGATCATCGGCATCAACAACCGGGATCTCGACACGTTTGATACCGACTTGAACACCACGCTGGAGCTGCGCAAGCTCATTCCGGAAGGCTGCACCGTCGTCAGCGAGAGCGGGATTCACACGCGGGACGATGTTCGGAAACTCGAGGACGCGGGCGTCGATGCCATCCTGGTTGGCGAGGCGCTCGTGACAAGCGGCGATATATGCAAGAAAATACGCGAGTTGCTTGGCCATGAGAGTTAAAATCTGCGGTATAACCAATCTCGAAGACGCGCTGGCGGCGTGCGATGCCGGGGCCGACGCGCTCGGGTTTGTGTTTGCACCGGAAGCCAAGGCGAGAAACCGATACATCGAGCCGGGAAAAGCGCGCAAGATTATCGAGCAACTGCCGCCGTTTGTGGTCACGGTGGCCGTATGCGTCAACGAACCGCTGGAAAAACTACTAGAATATGCAGGGTTTTGCGACCGGTTGCAGTTGTGCGGCGAAGAACGGGAGGCGGACGTTGTGCAGTTGCCTCTCGAGTGCGTAATCAAGGTGTTCCACACGGGCCGCCATTTCGATCTCGATGCCGCACTCGAGTATCCGGCGTCGGCCTGTTTGCTTGATGCGCCGGGCGGACGCGGTGCGCGGCGTCAACACGGCGGCAGCGGCACGGCGTGCGACTGGACGGCCGCGCGCCGGGCCGTTGACGCCGGGTTGCGCGTTATACTGGCCGGCGGCCTGACGCCGGAGAATGTGGCCGAGGCGGTTCGCGCCGTCCGGCCGTACGCAGTAGATACCTCGGGAGGCGTTGAATGCGCCCCCGGAAAGAAAGACCATGACCGAATCCGCAGGTTCATCACCAATGCAAAAAACGCCCTACCCTGACGCCCGCGGCAGATACGGGGAGTTCGGCGGGAAGTTCGTCCCCGAGACGCTGATGTGCGCGCTGGATGAGTTGGAGCGCGCGTACTACGAGGCCAAACTGGACGCCGAGTTCCAGCGCACGTTGCGCGACTACCAGGTGACGTACGTCGGCCGCCCAACGCCCCTCTATTACGCCGCCCGGTTCTCCGAACATCTCGGCGGCGCGAAAGTCTATTTCAAACGCGAGGACCTCGCCCACACCGGCGCCCACAAGATCAACAACGCCCTCGGCCAGGCGCTGCTCGCCAAACGGATGGGGAAGCGGCGCATCATCGCTGAGACGGGCGCCGGCCAGCATGGTGTCGCCACGGCCACCGCCGCGGCGCTGCTCGGCCTCGATTGCGACGTCTACATGGGCACCGAAGACATGGAACGCCAGCGGCTCAACGTGTTCCGGATGCGGCTGCTGGGCACGCGGGTCGTGCCGGTCTCGTCGGGCAGCAAGACGCTCAAAGACTCGATCAACGAAGCGCTGCGCGACTGGGTCACCAACGTGCGGGACACGCATTATTGCCTCGGCACGGTCTACGGGCCGCACCCGTTCCCGCTGATCTGCCGGGACTTTCAAAGCATCATCGGAAAAGAGACGCGCATCCAGATTACCAACGCCGAAGGCCGCCTGCCCGATCTCATGATCGCGTGCGTCGGCGGCGGCAGTAACTCGATCGGCCTGTTTTTCGACTTCCTCGGCGACAAGGAAATCAGGATGATCGGCGTCGAAGCCGGCGGCAGGGGGATTGAAACGGGCCAGCACGCCGCCCGGTTTGCCGGCGGCCGGCTCGGCATGTTGCAGGGCGCGTTCAGCTACGTCCTACAAGACCCGCACGGCCAGATCCTCGGCACGCACAGCGTCTCGGCGGGCCTCGACTACGCCAGCGTCGGCCCGGAGCACGCGTGGCTGCACGACTCCGGCAGGGTCGAGTACACCTACGCCACCGACGCCGAGGCGCTTGACGCATTCCAGCTCATCAGCCGGCTCGAAGGCATTATCCCCGCGCTGGAAAGTGCCCACGCCGTCGCCCACGCCTGCAAAGTCGTCCCCAAAATGCGGCGCGACCAGCTCGTGATCGTCAACATGTCCGGGCGCGGCGACAAAGACGTCGAGCAGGCCGCCCGTTTCATTTTGCCGGAGGATCAGCAGTGAACCGCATCACGGAACGTTTCAAACAACTCGCCACGCGGCGCGAGCCCGCCTTCATACCGTTTATTACGGCGGGCGATCCATCATTGGACATGACTGCCCGCATCGTATTGGAGTTGGAGAAAGCCGGCGCCGACGTGATCGAGCTCGGCGTGCCGTTCTCCGATCCCGTCGCAGACGGCGTGGTGAACCAGGAAGCGGCGCAGCGCGCGCTGAAAACCGGCGTCACGCTGCACGACATCGTTGCTCGAGTGAAATTGCTGCGGCGGCAGACGCAAATCCCCGTGGTGCTGTTCACGTACTTCAACCCCGTGCTGGCTTACGGCCTCGAATCGTTCGCGCGCGATGCGGACGACGCGGCCGTCGACGGCGTGCTCTGCGTCGACCTCCCGCCGGAGGAAGCCGGCGAGTACAAGCGGTTGCTCGATGCCAGGGAGATCGCCACCATCTTTCTCGCGGCGCCCACGAGTTCCCCCGAGCGCATTAACCTGATCGCGGCCAACTCGACCGGGTTCCTGTATTACGTCTCGCGGACGGGCGTCACCGGCGAGCGGTCGGATGTCGAGACGTCGGTGGAGGAGATGGTTGCGCGGATCAAAGCAAAAACCACCACGCCGGTCGCTGTCGGGTTTGGCATCAGCACGCCCGAGCAGGCTGCGGAAGTGGGCCGGTACGCCGACGGTGTGATCGTGGGCAGCGCGATTGTTCGCTTGATCGGGCAGTGGGGCGACTCGCCTGACACGCCGGCCAGGGTCGCCGCGTTCGCCAAAACACTTGCGGACGCCGCGAAAGGAAAATCAGGCTGAGATGGATTCCAGGATTTTGGAGCAGGCGCTGGATTTGGCCCGAAAACGCGCAATCGTCGACGCGGACGTCGTGCTCGCCAGAAACGTCAGCCTCAGTATCGAGGTCGCCAAAGGCGAGGTGGACACGCTCGAGATGGCCGAATCGATCGGGCTTGGCGTGCGCCTGATCACCGAAGACCGGCGCGTCGGGTTTTCCTACACGACCGCTCAGGACGGCCAGCCCGCCTTGGAGCGCGTTGTCGAGATGGCCTGGCAGAACGCCCAGCCAATCGATCCGGACGAGCATAACGTGTTGCCGGATGAGCAGGCGGTCTCCGAACACGATTGGACAAAGGAAGATTTCGCCGCCATTCCCACGGAGCGCAAAGTCGAGTTTTGCCGCGAGCTCGAACGAAAGACGCTCGAAGGCGATCCTCGTATCAGCATGGTCGAGCGGGCCGGCTATTCCGACAACAGGACGGAGTTCGCCATTGCCAATACGCGCGGCACGGCACGACGGTTTACCACGGCCCATTGCTCGTGCCTGGTGTCCGCAGTGGCCGCGCAGGAAGGCGTCGATTCGGAAATGGCGGACGAATTCGACGTGAACCAAAAGTTCGACGGCCTCCGCCCGGAGTGGGTTGCCCGCCGGTGCGTCGACCTCGCCACCAGCGCGCTCGGCGGAAAGCCCTGCGAGACCCGCCCCATGCCGGTCCTCCTCGACAACCGGGTTGTATCGAGTTTTCTCAGCGTTATTGGCGGCACGCTGATGGCCGACCGGGTCATCAAGGGCAAGTCCATGTTCGCCAAGGAAGCCGGCAAACCGATCGCAGCCGGCAACGTGTTTCTCATCGACCAGAACGACCTGGAAGGCGCCATTAACCGCGCCCCGTTCGACGGCGAAGGCACGAGCGCCCGAAGAACCCTCCTCATCGAAGCCGGTATCCTCCGCGGGTTCCTCCACAACGCCTACACGGCCCACAAAATGGCCGTCAAGACCACTGGCAACGCCGGCAGATCCGGCGGGTTTCAGACCGTCCCGGAAGTTGCCGCCACAAACTGTTACCTCGAGCCGGGCACGCAGGATCAGGCCGAGTTGATCGACAAGGCGGGCTACGGCCTGTTCGTTACCGAAGTGATGGGCATGCACACCGTCAACCCCATCTCGGGCGATTTCAGCATCGGCGCGGCGGGAAGGCGGATCGAGGAAGGCCGGCTCGGCAGGCCTGTCCGCGGCGTCACGATTGCCGGAAACATCCGCGATTTCCTCCTCAACATCACGCTGATTGGCAGCGACCTCCGGTTCTTCGGCGCCTACGGCGCGCCGTCCGTCCTCGTCTCGCAGATGGCCGTCAGCGGCGAATAATTGTTCTGAAGCCCGATGCGTAGGTCCCATTTCCGAATGGGACCAGTCCGAATCGGAATTCGGACCTACATTGTCTGCATCAGTGTTATTTTGTTGGAGTTGGCAAGAGGTTGGCCGGATAAGGTAGAATTCCCATCAGTGTGTAAATGGCCGTTTTCGGAATTGTCTCAATGCCGCCTGATGCTTTGGAACTCCTCGACACGCTGTTTCTGGTTCTGTCGTTCGTCCTCGGGACGGTCGTCGGCAGTTTCCTCAACGTTTGCATCTGCCGCCTCCCCAAAAACGAGTCCGTCGTTCACCCGCGGTCGCGCTGTCCCAAATGCGGCAGCGGCATCGCCTGGTACGACAACATCCCCATCCTGAGTTGGCTGATCCTCGGCGCCCGGTGCCGCAACTGCCGCGAACCCATCAGTTGGCAGTATCCCGTAGTCGAAGGCCTGACCGGCCTGCTGTTTCTGGGCGTCTACTGGCGGTTCGGCTACACGCTGGCCACGCCCATCTACATGCTGCTTGCGGCGGGGCTTGTGCTGACCACGTTCATCGACCTCACCGACTGGACCATCCCCAACGAGGTCACCTACCCCGGCATTCCGCTCGGCGTCGGCCTCAGTGTGGTCGGGATGTTTTACCCGGCCAGCGGCCTGCTTGTGCAAGACGTGTTTCACGCGCTCGGCGGCGTAGTCCTGGGCGGCGGAATTCTCTACCTGCTCGACAAGGTCGCCCTCGTGTTCTGGAAAAAACCCGGGATGGGTTTTGGCGACGTTAAGCTGCTGGCGATGCTCGGCGCGTTCCTGGGCGTCATCAGCGTGCCCGTCATCATCATGATCTCGTCGCTGGTGGGCAGCGTGGTCGGGATCACCATGGTCATCATGCAGAAACGCCGGGGCGTCGTGAGCGAAGGCCACTACCTGCCGTTCGGCCCGTACCTGGCGTTGGCCGGCGTAATCTACCTGTTTTTCGGCCAGGACCTGATCGACCTTTACATGGGCCTGATGCACATCCCGCAATCTACGGGCGTCTTTCCCGTGCAATGACGTCCACCGTGAACGGCCCCGACCCTGCGGTCGCACGAATCTCGCTGCCCACGCCGTTTCCCGTGGGCAACGTAAACGTCTTCCTCATCAAATCCGACGCGCCAACCTTGATCGACGCCGGCGTCAAGAGCGAAGCGGGCTGGCAAAAACTCGTTCACTCGCTTGCCGGGCACGGCCTCACTCCAAACGACATCCAGATCGTACTGCTTACTCACGGCCACCTCGACCATATGGGCCTCGTGCCCCGGCTGCTCGAACAATCCGGCGCGAAAACTTATGCCCACCCCGATGCGGTCGCCCAATACGCCGCCTATGAGCGCGAAATCGACGAAGGGCAGCGCTTCCTGCACGACGTGATGTTGAACCTGGGCGCGCCCGAACATGCGGTCGATGAGCTCATGCAGTTCCGTACCGTCTACAACCTGCTTGGAGCCACGTTTAAAATCGACCACGCGCTCAAAGACGGTGAAACCGTCGGCGATCTCCAAGCCCACTACGTCCCCGGCCATTCCACGTCGGACACGCTGTTCTACTGGCCTCAGCGCCGCGCAGCATTCACCGGCGACCATGTCCTCAAAGGCATCAGCCCCAATCCGCTGCTGCGCAGGGCGTCACGGCAATCGATGGAGCGGGCCCGCAGCCTCGTCGAGTACCAGCGGTCGCTGCGGTTCACCAGGTCGCTCGACATCGATACCTGCTACCCCGGCCACGGCTCGCCGTTTGGGGAACATCGTGCCGTCATCGACGGTTTACTCGAACGGCACGAACGCCGGACCCGCGAGGTGCGACGCCTCCTCGCCGAGAAGCCGATGACGCCGTACGAGATTGTCATGCGCATTTTCCCGAAGATCACCGGTCACTCGCTGCATTTCGCCCTGTCCGTGGCCATCGGCTATCTTGATGTGCTCGAAGATCGCGGTGAGGCCCGCATGGAAAACCTCGACGGCGTGGTGGTATACCGATTGGCGGGGGAGACGGCATGAACAGTCTCAATCCGGGCCTGTTGCGGTTCCATGATACGTTCGAAAAACGCATCTGGGGCGGACAAAAGCTCCGCACTCTGTTCAACAAGGACATCGCGCGCGCGCGCGTCGCCGAACCCATCGGCGAAGACTGGCTCGTCGCCGACCGTCCCGGCGCCGAGAGCGTCGTCAGCGACGGCCCGCTCGCCGGGCTGACGTTGCACACGCTCATCGAGCGCGACCCGGGAGCCGTCCTCGGCCAATTGCCCCGGCTGACAGCGCAGGGCCGGTTCCCGCTGCTACTCAAATTGATTGACGCATCTGAAATGTTATCCGTGCAGGTCCATCCCGACGACGACTGCGCCCGCAGGCTCGGCGAGCCGGATTCCGGCAAGACGGAGATGTGGTACGTGCTCCACGCCGACAAACGCGCCGAGTTGATCTGCGGCCTTCAACCGGACGTGACGCCGCAAACACTCCGAAAAGCTGTCGCGGACGGCACGGTTGAACGGCTTCTGCCACGCTACGCCGCCACCGAAGGCCTCTCGCTCCTGGTCCCCGCGGGAGCCGTTCACACCATTGGTGCGGGCGTCATGCTCGCCGAGATCCAGCAGAACAGCGACCTCACTTACCGCCTCTACGATTGGAACCGGGTTGATGATGACGGGAAGCCGCGCCAGTTGCACCTCGACAAGGCATTCGACGCGATCCGTTTCGGCGCGACTCCGCCCAAACCGTCGCACCCGCTCACATACGACTGCGGGGGCGCACGGTGCAGCGTCCTCTCCGTGTGCCGCTATTTTGCCGCCGAGTTGATCGAACTCAATGGCCCGCTCCGCCGCAACACCGGCCGCAGGTCGTTCCACATCCTGCTCGTCAAAAACGGCGACATCCAGCTATCCGTCGACGGGCACGAAACAAGCCTGAAGCCCGGTGAAGCCGCGCTCGTCTGCGGGACCGCGGCGCGGTTCGACCTAACCGGCGCCGGCGCCCTGCTCGACTATTACGTCCCCGACATCGCCACCGACATCATGGGCAAGCTTCAAACGGCCGGCCACGCCATCGATGAAATAAAATCCCTCGGCGACGGGACGTTCTGAAACCTCCCGATTATGCTATTGGTCCCAATGGTCTCACTCTTCCACCCGCTCATTCCCTTCCTTGCTGTATAATTCTGGAAGTTTTTCATGGGAGAGTTGGGACAGTTGGGACCATTGAGACCATTGGGACTCTTAAAGACTTCAACTCGCGCCTGTCGGGACGCCCCCAGGCCGCGCTTCCAAGTGCGCGTTGTGCCAATCCGCAATCCGCAATCCGCAATCCGCAATCCATTGGTGCGCTCGATCGCCCTCATCCTTGCAGCGGCCTTCGTAGCGCCCGCGGCGCTCGCCCTAAATCTCACGGGCGCGGTGGTCGACTCGGCCGGCAAACCTGTTGCGGGCGCATCCGTCTGGCTGTGCCAGGATCTCGAAGTCGCCGCTGCGCAATCCGACGCCGCCGGCGCGTTTGCCTTTCACGACGTCCGCCCGGAACCCGCCCTCGTTGTTGCCAAAAAGGACGGCTATAGTTTGGGCGCCGCCGAAGCCCAAGTGGCCGGCGCCGGGCCCGTGGCGATCGCGCTGGGCCAACCCGATACCCTGCAGGTCGTGGTGAAAGACGAGCAGTTCGCACTCCTGCCAGGAGTTGCCATAACCCACCTGACGGTCAACGGCCTCCTCACGATTCCCGCCGGGCTGCTCGCCGAAAAAAGCAATTTCCCATCATTTGTCAGCGGCGATGACGGCCTCATCAAACTCGATTTCGCGCCCCGCGGCGGCATGATCGGGTTGGTGCTGTCGCATCGGAACTGTGCCACGGCCTTCGCGCCGTTCCTGAAGGTCTCCCCGGCGCCCGTGCCCGTGCAGATGTATCCCGGCGCCACGGTGCGCGGCCGCGTTTCCGCTCCGGACGCCGGCCCCGCGCCCCTGGCCCGGGTCGCCCTCTACAGAACTGATGGCGAGTCGTTCGAGGCCCCAGTCCTCGTAGTGGCCGACCCGGAAGGCTACTACCACGCTGTCGTCAAGCCGGGCGACTACTATATGGCCGTCCGCCACCCCGGCTACGCCTCGCCCGAGCCGGTCAAGGTTCCCATCCCGGCGGGAGACGAGCCGACCGTGGTCAATCTGAGCCTGGCCTCGCCGCACGTCATCGCCGGCAAGGTGTTGATGCCGGACGGCTCGCCCTGTCCCAGCGTGGCCGTCAGCTACCTGGTGCGCGGCGCGATCTACGCCGAAACACTCACTCAGCTCGATGGTTCGTTCCGGTTCCTGGTCCCGCAAGCCGAGGGGGCCGTCCGCGTTGTCGCGCCGCCCGGCTACATGACGTCCGATTACCTTGAAACGCCCATCAAGGGCGAGTTGCCCGAGCGCATCGAACTCTCGCCCGTCGGCCTGGCGGCGCTCCCCTCGATTGAAGGGACCGTCACCGGCGAGGACGGCATGCCTTCCGCCAACGTCATGGTTTCTTCTACCAACTTGGAGGTCCAGGCCAGGGACATCACGGGCCCCGACGGCCGGTTCCTGTTGAGACTGGTGCAGGCCCCGCCTGACGGCCGTGTTGCCGTCCGGGCCGAGCACCCACAACGGTTCCGGCGAGCAGAGGGCGAAATCGACGTCAAAGACATCAAGCCGGTAAACCTCACTCTGGAACCGTTTGAACCCGACCTCAAACCGCGCAGCCTTCAGCCAAGCGACAATGACCTTGCTGAAATGATCGGCCGCCCCGCCCCGCCGCTCGATTGCGCTTCCTGGCTCAACTCTGACCCGCTCACACTGGATGCGCTGCGAGGCAAGGTGGTTGTCCTGTTTTTCTGGGGCGGATTCGACGACCGGCCCGAGCCCCGTGACACACTCGACGAACTCAGAGCCCTGCACGACCTCTACCAGCCCCTGGGCGACGTGGCCATCATCGCCGTACACGATAGCGGCAGCACCGACGACGAAGTCCGAAAGTATCTGGAAACCTTCAACGTCACCTTCCCCGTCGGCCGCGACGCAGAACCCGGCAAAACGTTCGAAGCCTACCACGTCCGATACATCCCCCAGGTCGTCATGCTGGACAAAAAGGGCTGCCCCCGCTACTTCCAGACCCACGGCAGGCTGCTCGAACTCGTCAAAAGCCTGAGAAGAGAATAGTTGGGACGCCCCCCGGCCGCGCTTCTCAGCGCGGCCGGGGGGCGGCCCAACGAGCGTGGGATTTTTGTGTTCCCCAAAAAACACAAAAAAACCTGAGGGCGCGAAGCCCTCAGGTTCCATTAACAAATCCTGGAAGAATTACAGCGAGTTTGCCCGGCGCTGCAGCATCGATTTCTTGCGCGACGCGCTGTTGGGGTGGATAACGCCCTTTGATGCGGCCCGGTCGATTTCCGACAACGCTTCCGGCAGCAAGCTCTTTACCTGCGCGGAATCCCGTTCGTTGGTGACAACTCGCTTTTTGGCCGACTTTATATTCGCCATTCTGGTCTTAGACTCCGATTCAATATGACATGGTTCTTAGTTCAGGCAAAAAAAGACAACGTCAAAGCTTACCAAATTCACGGCACGAGTGTCAAATTCCTATCGCCTCGTGCGCGTCCGCACAGAATATGCTTGCAAACCTCCAGCCATGAGAATATCATTGTAGCAGCCTGAGTTGTGGGGGCCGCTGTGCGCGGCGCGGAAGGCAATCAATTAGGCGGCTTTCCGAAACATAGGCTGCGCGCAGGAACGGGCTGGTTTTTGTGGCCTCACGGAGGGAAGCTCAGCATGGTGAAGCGCGGTTTTACGCTTATTGAACTGCTGGTCGTCATAGCCATCATATCCATCTTGGCGGCGCTGCTGATGCCGGCGCTTGCCCGGGCGCGGGAGGCGGCCAGGCGGGTCAGTTGCGCGAACAACCTCAAGCAGATGGGCCTGGTGTTCAAAATGTACGCCAACGAAACCCCCGGAAACACCTACCCGCCGCCCCGTGCCTGGCAGTGCGCGCCCGATGGCGTCGAACGTAATCCGGTTAATGTCTGGTATCCGATTCCCGAGTGTTACAGCATATATCCGAACTACCTGGACGACTTGAAGCTGTTCGAATGCCCCTCCGATCCGCAGGCGACTGGTTCCACGAAACAGTACAGGCAGTATAACAACGGGACCATGCCGGTGTTGCCGTGCCGCGTCGCCGACTCCTCGTACTACTACCTCCCCTGGCTGCTCGACGACAGGACCATGCTGGCGCCGGGCGTGCTGCCGAACACGTTGCCATTTAGTTACAACACCGACCTGAGCCTCGACTTCACCGTCGCCATTATCCTCCTCCAGGAGGACTTCACCAAATGGGGCAACAAAGAAAACGACGGGTCGTTCATGAACAAGGAACGGGTGAATAACAGCGTGACCATATGGAGAATCCGTGAAGGCGTCGAACGGTTTGGCATCACGGACATCAACAACCCCACGTTTGGTGTCAGGGCGCAAAGCGACATCGCCCTCATGTTCGACCAAATCAGCGCTACCAATGCCAGGGTCATGAACCACATTCCCGGGGGGATGAACGTCCTGTACATGGACGGACACGTGGAGTTTATCCGATATCCGACCCAGTCGCCGGCGTCCGTTGCCTTTGCCACGTTTGCCTCTACCGTATTCCCCGCCGAGGCCGTGGCCGGCCCCTGAAATTAGAAACCATGCCCCGTTAGGGACATGGTTTCTGGAGGGGAGAAGCAGCAGCAGCAAACGGCCGCGGCGGCCGCTTGCGGATACCGCGATCAGCGGCGGTGGGGAAAAAAGATCGGGTGGCGCAACAATTTCCTGACAAACAGGCCCATCATAAACACAACTAATCAAAGCAATACACACAGCCACCCGCCCACGTAGATGCCCACAGCCAATTTGCCCGAGTGCAACATCCAGCCGGACACGCAACATCCCGCCCCAATCAGGGCAAGCAGGATACCCGTGACAGAGAAATCCTGGCGCGTCCCGCTCGACAACGGTTCGGCAGTCCCCATCAGGTCCATCAGGCTTTGAACCGACTCGACCAGTTCCGGTTTCTTGTCTATCCGCTCAAGCAGTGCCAGCCGAACCCGGTGTTCCAGCCAAATCCAGCCGAAGATGCGAAGAACGCCGTATAAAAGCACGGCCACAACCAGCGCAAATGGCAGAATGACCAGAATCGGGTTCATGTAGAAGCCTTTCTGCCTGTTTGACCCGGCGCGGGAGGAGGTGGTTTCGGCCCGAAATGTGAAACCGCGCCTTTACTACGAGGGTCAGACGGACAGTATGACACGATTCCTGCGCAGCTTGATTACGGCCGTGGCGATTGCCGCCGGCATTCAAATCCTCGCGGTCGGCTTCCTGGCCACCCGGCTCCCGGACGTTGTGGGCGGGCCGGAAGTCCGCGAGACCCGCCGGCTGCGCCTTCCCAAAGCCAAAATCCTGCGGTTGACCAACAGCAACGGGTGGGTGCGGGTCCGTGCCCAGGATGTTCCCGACATAGAACTTGACGCCGACATCCGGATCTACTCCCGCGTCAGCGGCAAAACCGACGTCCTGGCCAGTTACGCCAAGTCGCTCATACAGGTCACCCCCGACGCCGATTCACTCAACATCCTCACCGAACCCGAAGGCCAGGCCCCCTATGCCGCCGACGTGTCGGTCGACTACACCATCCTCGTCCCACTCGATACCAATATCTACGTAAAAGGCATCAACGGGAATATCTGGATCTCCAAAGGGTGCGGCGGCGTCGAGGTGTCCGGCCAGAACACCGATATCGAAATAGCCGACCCCGGCGGGCCCGTCAGCGCCAAAAGCACCAACGGCAGGGTCCGCGTCACCAATGCGCCCGCCGGTGCAACAATCGAGACGGTCAACGGTAATGTTTACGTGCATATGCTCGGAGGGGCTTTTTCAGCCGCCACCACCAACGGCTCAATTGTTGCGCGGCTGCTCGATCCGCACGTGGAACAGTGCAGCCTCGAAACGCATAACGGCGGGATCACCCTGGTTATGCTTCCCGAGTGCGGCGCTACCGTCGAGGCAAAGTCCGTACAAGGCATCGTCAAGTGCGACATGCCCACCGACGGCGACCCGCACCCAAGGCGAAAACGATATTTGAACGCCACCATCGGTTCAGGACATACTGGCGTCCGGATGGAAACTCTTAACGGCAATATCTGGGTCGCGAGGAACGCACCATGACGACTCGATCGGCGGCTATCTGGGCTTCCGCGGATGAGTCGTCCGCGGCTGATACCGCAAAAGCCGATGCCGCCTATAACGACCTCGAACTCGTCGTTAAAGCCAAAGACGGCGACACAGAGGCGTTTGGCGAGCTGGTCAGCCACCATCAGCAGATGGTGTACAATCTGGCATACCGGTTCATGAAAGACCCACTGCTCGCCGAAGATGCCGCCCAGGAATCGTTTATAAAAGCCTTCCGCCTCCTTGCCGGGTTCCGAGGCGACTGTCATTTCTCCACTTGGATGTACAGAGTAACCGCCAGCGTCTGCCTCTCCGAACTTGAACGGCGGAAAAAGCGGGCCGAAGTCGAGCTATTGCCCGCCCACGAAAAGCGCGAGGCACCCGCTGGATTCGACAAGCTGGACGTACCCGACATGATGCGTCAATGCGTCCACAAGCTGCCCAGGCGCTATGCGAACATTGTTACGCTCTACTATTTGAAAGAGGTCCCGTACGAAGACATTGCCCGCGGAATGAGGATCCCGATCGGGACGCTGAAGACGTGGATGTACCGGGCGCGGGCGCAGTTGCGCAACATTCTGGAGAGGGAGTTCAAGCTGCATGGACTGCCGTAACCCCGACCCGGACCTGGATCCGGGCAGAATGGACGAAACCATCCAATCGCTGCTGCGGGCGGAGCCCATGCGGTCGGTTCCGTCGGGTTTTGGCAGGAAGGTGAAAGCGCGTGTGACGCTGGCGGCCATGCTTGATTGGGAACGGCAACGTTGGAGATACCTGAGTGTGGCGGCCTTGTTGGGACTGTTTGTGGCGCTGACGTGCGTTGCGGTGCCGGCGCTATTCCCGCGGGCGCTGGAACTGGCAATCAGCTACCTGGTGCCGGGAGGCGCCGGTTACGCCGATTACGTCTTCAGCGTGGCGTGGTACGGCGGTTACGCGATAGCCGCCCTCATAGGCTTACTGGCGGTAGCTTCCCTGGGGGCCGCGGCGGCCGCGCTGGCCTATTTGATTCAGCGAAGGCGTTCCTGGAGCCCCATGGGCCGATCCTGAAAGATCTCGGGCGCCATCAGCGGCACTTCCCCCGGCATGATCGGGGCAAATTCCATCTTCTCCACGATGTCCCGCTGAATATCGACGCCCGGCGCAACTTCCGCCAAAAGCAAACCCTCCGGAACCAGCTTGAATACGCAACGTTCCGTAACGTAAAAGATTTGCTGGTTTTGACGCAGGGCCGTCTTCCCGCTAAAGGTGATCTGGTGAACCTGCCGCACAAACTTGGCCACTTTCCCGTGCCGGCGGATGACCAGTTTCCCATTCTCGACGCCCGCGTCCATCGAGCCCGCGGCAAACTCCCCGCAAAACAGGCATTTCCTCGCCGACTGCGTGATGTTGATGAACCCGCCCGCTCCGATGAGTTTCGAACCCAGCTTGCTGACGTTGACGTTCCCCTCTCTGTCAACTTCCGCCAGCCCCACGCACGTCAGATCCAGGCCGCTGCCGTCATAGAAATCGAACATGGCCGGCTGGGTTATGAACGAGTCCGGGTTTTTGGCGGGGCCGAAATTCAAACCGCCTTCGGGGAGGCCGCCGAACACGCCAATCTCCGTGCTCATCGTAATCAACTCGAGTAAGCCCTCTTCAAACGCGACCCGGGCTACGCTCATCGGTATTCCCACGCCCAGGTTTACCTTCATGTTCGGGCGAAGTTCCATCGCCGCGCGCCGGCAGATCACTTTCTCGAGATTGAGTGGCAACGGCTTGAGTTCATTGTCGAGCGACACCCGTTTTGCGCCCGTGTACGAGTCGTCGTGATCGACAAACAGCGTGTGCGGATGCATCTTCCGGCTCGTGGCGACCACCACGTAGTCCACAAATATACCCGGAACCGTGACGGAGTGGGGGTGGGCCGGGTGGTCAATCAGCCCCGCGACCTGCGCTATCACAAACCCCCCGCAATTCTTCACCGCCATCGCCACCTCGAGGTTCTCCATCGTGAGCGCCTCGTCTTCGTTGGTGATGTTGCCCGACGGGTCCGCCGTCGTGCCCCGCACTATCCCCACATCTACCGGAAAACTCTTGTAAAACATGTACTCCCGCCCGTCCAGCCGGATCACCTCCACCAGGTCTTCGGCGAGTTTCGTGCGCTCGTTCATCTTCCCGCCTTCGAGCCGCGGATCCACAAACGTCCCCAGGCCGACCGTCGTAATGAGGCCGGGCCGGTGCGCCGCGATTTCCCGGTACAACTGCGTCATCGTGCCCTGCGGCAGGTTGTACGCCTCGCATTCGTTCGCCGCGATCATCTTGACCAGCAGGTGGTTCAGCCCCACGTGGCCCGCAATGAACCGCCGCACCATGCCCGGGTACGCAAAATGGTTCATCCCCTTGCGTTCCGAGCTAAATGGGCCCAGTCCCGCCGCGTAAACCACCGTCAGGTTCCGCGGTTTGCCGCTCGCCTCGAAAACCCGCCCAAACGCCGAGAAAACCTCTTCGCTCGGCAACGGGTTCACCAACACCGTCGACATGTCCGGTATCCGGGCGACGGCTTCCTCTGCGGTTACTACTTTGGCCATTGGCGAGCCTCCAGGTTGCACACACCCATTAGAGGCGATTATGGCAGACAAAGTCTCGCTGTTCAACATACGCAATCGCGCGTAATCGCATTTGGCGCACGGGCTTGCGGGACTGCGGCAGGGAACATGGTTTTTGGGCCGGGGGTTGCTTTCGGCAGGACAGCATAGTAGGATCTAAAAGGCCCTCCTTTTTGCGCGCCTGTAGCTCAGGAGGATAGAGCATCGGCCTTCTAAGCCGAGGGTCCCGCGTTCGAGTCGCGGCAGGCGCGCCATTATCAACTCCTTGAGAATCCTTGGAAACATTAACGATTTCGTCACTCTCGCCTACTTGAGCATGCCCGCGATCTTGATCACCAAGAGTGCACGGAATTGCACCGTGTGACATGGAAATGCGCCCATCGATGGGACGCTGGATGGGACGCAATTCCTGACCCATCGCCACCGCCTTCGCCACCTTCGATGTGGACACTACCGGCAACGCCGCAACCGCCGCGCCGAGGTCGCCAAGGTCAAGATGCGTATAGATGTTCGCGGTCAAGGTCGGCGTACTGTGACGCATCGCGCGTTGCGCCACTTGAAGCGATACGCCCGACTTTGCCAACAGCGTCCCGAACGTGTGGCGCAATGAGTGCACGTCTACCACGCGCCCAGACGCATCCCTCTTGGCGATCCCCGCCGCCTTTAGGTCATGGTAAAAAACCGGCGTCATCTTCGGAGGAACATCGAATAACGGCGCGTTGTCTACTTCCCCTCGGAGTGAAATCACGTTACCCAACGTGCCACAAAGCCCCAGGAGACGCCCGCGCCGTTCGGTGATGTAGCTGCGAAGTTCTGCGGCCAGGTCCGCCTTTAGTGCAATCTGTGCGCCGCGGCGGGACTTTTCATCGCGAGGCGACAGGTCGATGTAAGGTTGCGATCCCTCAAGGTGCACTTGAGCAAGGGTGATGCTTCGCGCTTCCCCAAGACGCAAGCCCGTATAGGCCAGCGTGCGCCACAGCAAGGAGTGCGTCCGTCCACGCCATTGCAGACGATCAACGGTTGCCGGCGTCAATTGAACCTTCGCCCCGGCGATTTTTGATGTTTGTTGCAGCGGTCGCCGTTCCGCCGCGTCGAATAGCGCGGCCAGTTCGGACACGGACAGCGCCCGGCGTTGATGGCGCGGATCGGCCTTTTCGTTGCGGCGCGTCATTTGGGAAAACGGGTTCACGGCGATCCGGCCCTCGCGTACAAGCCAGTTCCCGAACGCATTGACAGTGATCACGCGGTGGTTATGCCACCGCGCCCCCTTGCCCGCCGCCACTTGCCCTGATAGCCAACGTTCCGCCTGTGTTCGGCTCAAGTCGCACAGCCGCCCCCATCGGCATGCGGTCACTATCTGCCGAAGGTAAGAACTCCGCTCCGCCACGGTCTTGTCCGTGACGCCTTTCCCCCGCAACGCCACAAAATAGTCCGTGATGTGTTGCGTTAACACCGCCGTCGCCCACGTCGCTGTGTTCGCTTCCGCCCGCGAGATTATACCCGATTTGATTTTCTCTACCCGCGCCTCAAGCCCGCTCAATGTGGACCGCGCCGCGCCGCGGTCTTTACATCCCGTACTCACCTCTCGCAAGATACCGTGTTCATCGACGTAGCGCGCCGTCCAGACCTCGCGACCCTTGCGCTTTCGTAACGTTCCCATGTCAATGGACCTTTCGTTTCTTCGCCTTGCTCTTGGGTTTTAGTTCAAGCCCCAGGAACGCCGCGAGTTTGTCTAGTTGTTCAAGCGAAAGCCCCGTCTGTCCGCTCATGAATCGGCCAATACTTAGCCGGTTGACGCCAGACTGAAACCCTAGGTTTCTGTCGGATAGCCCGCTGTCGCGAATTGCTTTCTTGAGTCTGTCTGTGACCGTCATAATGATATCATGATACCATAGGTCGTGCTTCATGTCAAGCCCTCTGACGAAGTGAAGCAACCACCCTCGGGGTACGTACGGGGTGGTTTCACTGGCCGGTTGAGGGCTGACGTTTCTGCCATTCATCATGCTTGCTCGTCCTAGCGCGCGTTGCGCGGCCCGACCACCATCAGTCGACACCGGGGACAACCGTCGCCGATCCATCGATCAATGTCGATCCGCCGCCACCGGCAAAGCCTCCCCACTTTGACAGGTTGCGGCATGCGGCCGGCATCCCGCATTTGCCAGATCATGCGGAGTGAGACCTGCAACAGCTTTGCCACGCTCTTGGCGTCGAGTAGTTCCATGTTCATTGCCTTTCAGGTCCTCTCACGCACCATTGCTCTACTTGCCCATACGCGTGTTGAGACCACAAGAAACCGGGTCAAACTTGTATTTCAGTTACGGGCATCACTTCGACAACATTTGCGAAGGTTTTGCCGTCGGGGTTGGTCTTGTGTTTCACGACAACGCGGCAATCCTTGTGCAGCAGCGCCTGAGCCGTGACCTCCTCGCCCACTGCCGGGGTGCGACCGAAGATGGCTGCGATCCAGCGGCCAAGCTTTGTATTCTCACTCAGTCTCCTGCTGGCCACACCGGAGACTTGGCGTCCCTCGTACTCTTCTTCGCCGGACAGCATGAAGTCTATACGGACCATTTCCCCGTGAGGACCGTCAACGAACCGGACATCCACCACAGTGCCCTCATACTCGCCTTCGGCGACCGCAATAATTGGCTCTTCCATCACAGCTTTCCAACTCATGACTTAACCTCCTCTATGGCTCATTTGCCTATTCCCAATTCATCTCTAATGCGGCAGTTGCTGACGATCTGTTTCAGGTTCAGGGACAACTCGTCCTGCGGCGAGAGCGTCATACAAAGAATCGCCGGCGAGACAACAAGGGGGAGGTCGCTCAACCTCGTTTCGGAAAGAGGGCGCAACTGGTGTCACAGAAGGGTCGTATTGCCGCGTCTTCACATCCACAGCCACGGTATTCCTTGATGAACGCGGCCGCAGTCTGCGCCATGATCTCGCGATAAGTGATAACCCCCTTCCCGTTACATGGCCGGTTCTTTCTGGCCCACTCGCGCAGAGCCCCGACCACACTGTCATACGGTAACCCCAGTTTTCTCAAATGGACCGCCAAGCGGAAACAAGCCACGCGCTGATATTCCGCAACACCTTCGGCCAGCATACGCCGCGCGCACGGAGGCAGCCCGAACGGCGCCTGGAAGATGCCCAGGCTTTGTCCCTCATGGTTTCCGTTGTCAACGACATCAAGTTCATTCGCCTCGATGATGTCATCCAACAAGCTTTCCGGCACTCTTTCTACTCCATCCAGAAACGCCCATTGATTCGGATACGGCTTGTATGGGTCGTTTGGAGGGACAAAGACCGTGCGTCCTTTGGCCACCAACCTTCCAAACAAAGGCGCATTGATAAAACTCCCACAGCGCCCCGCCCCCTGTTCTAGGACGTCCTGTTTTGGAAACACTTCCACATGGGGACATTCGATCTCATCGAGGATGCTCCGCACTACAAGCCTAGCCTTGGCGGCGTTTGTCCCCGGCAGTTCAAAGAACACCCAAGCATGGTAACCCTTGCTCTTGCTCGCCTCGATATACGCAGGGATTCCATAATGACGAGCTCTGGCGACGAATTCACGCGGCAGATTCGCATCCAGCCGATCAAAATCCGCCGCAATGGCCCGTATACGGTCGCTGGTCAGCAGGTAGACCCCGTAAGGTCTCCGCCCCGTCAGATGTCCTGCAATCACCTTGTCCGTCACGGGGCTCTTGACCTGCCATGCACGGCCTGTGTTCGGATCATAGGTGCCGTATACATTCCCAAGCCCAGAGAACAAGCTGCGGAACAAGGCTATTTTGGCATCCGCATTCCTGATGTCCTTCGCAACCATTAACTTGCTCTTTCCCGGACTTACTGGAGAAACCTGTCGATACGACCTTGTTACCAACCACGCGAGTCATCCGTCTCTCTAGCGGCAGATAACACACGTCTGTTCCAGGCAATATCGTCGCTTCCCAACACGCTGTCTTCCTTGGCACGAGAACCATCCCCAC
>JAPLKX010000125.1 GCA_026387845.1 Candidatus Hydrogenedentota bacterium
CGCCGTAGGTGAACGAGAAGAACGGCTCGGCGGCGTCTGGCTCCCCCTCAAAATGGGCAGCCGCCCATTGCCGCGACTGGGCCATCTCGTCGGCGGTCTCATCGGAATAGTTCATCGCCAGTTCGTTGTAGCGATCAAGGATGGCCTGTTGCTTGGCCACGCCCAGCATGACGTTGCCCTTTACATCAAGCGCGGGGTCGAGCCAGGGTTCCGATTCCTGCACTACGAGAAGGTACATCCCCTCGCGGACGCCGTCCTCGCGCGTCCAGTTGAGGAGCATTTCATCGCCGTCCGGTCTTGCCCGCACCGACAGGACCTCGCCGGACAGGCGCGGGAACGCTTTGGCGAGATCGGCTGCAAGCGCTTCGAGCCCGGCGTTGATCTTTTCAGAGCTGTTTTTGTCGTCGATGTAGGTGTCGAACGTCTGGATGATCTCGCTGGTTTCGGTGCTGATTGCCCGGGCCTTGACTTCAACGCCGCTGCCGCGGTCGAACACGTCGGCGACGAGAAACACCTGCGCATTCGTGAGCTTGCCGAGCGCAATGGCCTCGTCGGGGTTGGCGAGCGCGGCGGCCAACTGCTGTTCAGTGAGGACGTCCTGGAGCCGCGTCCGGTCCAGGATGCGGAACCGGCCCGCTTTGAACAGGCTGCCTTCAGTGCCGGCGCGGAGGTTCTCGGTGATGGCGGGATCGACGGCCTCGCCGGCAAATGCCAGCACGGCCAGCGGCAGTCTCGATTCCGCACTGTCCAGTTGGACGGGACGCACGTTGACCTTGACTGACATCACGGTCTCGTGCCCCTGATCGTCCTGCGCCTTGATGTCTACCGGTACAACCGCGTCGCCTTCGGCGTCAATTGGTATGCGCCGCGCAAATGTTTCCTTGGGCGCGCCGGTCAGTTCGTTGAACGGCTCGCCGTTGATCGTCAACGCGGCGACTTTAGTCTGAGCGGTGGCGTCGCCGGACACGTAGAGGGTTTTATTGTGGCGGTACGGGCGCTCGGCCTGCGGGCTTCGCAGGACGATGGAGATCGGCTCGGCGGCCGGGGCGGCGGGCAAGGCGCTTGGCGCGGCGTCTTGAGCGAACAGGAGCAATTGCGGCGCGCGCTCCCTCAGTTCCCAGAGGCGCGCGGCGGCAGATTGTTTGTCGCCCTTGAAGAGCTTGACGACGGAGCGCGTTTCGTTGCCCGCGATGTCTTTGGCGATGATGACGAACGAGTTGTCGCCGTTTTGAAGGGGCAAATCCGTGGAGAACTCGACGCGACTGCCGGTTTGCCCGGCGAGCGGCTTATCGGCCAGCGTCACCGAGGCGACGCCGTTTTTATCCACGCAGACGCCTTCCAGCCGTACGGAGTCGGCCTTGGTGATCGAGAAGTCGCGCGGGAGGCGACGCCGTTTCTATCCACGCAGACGCCTTCCAACCGTACGGAATCGGCCTTGGTGATCGAGAAGTCGCGCGGCGAGAAAATGCCGATGGTGGGCCCGGTGAGGTCGACTTCGACTTTGACGGTGGTGGTGGCCGATTTGTCGGCGAGGTCGCCGGCTTTGAAGGTAATTTCGTGGGGGCCCTCGTTGAGCAGGAGCGAATCGGCGACGGTAATTTGTGCGTTGCTCCTTCGCTGGGGCAGGGTCTTGCCGTTGACTTCAACGGTGGCCACGGCCACGTCGTCTTTCGCAGACAGCTCGAATGGGACTTGGCGCGACGAGACAATGTCGCCGTCTTTGAGTGAAGTTTGGAGGGAGGGGTCGGCGGTGTCGTTGATTTGGCCGGCAGCGATCTGCTTGCGGGTCACGAGATCGAGGTACTGGTTTGCGCGGGCGGTATCGATCTCGGCGAGTGATTTTTCGAGATACGAGCGGGCGTCGTCGAGGCGGTCCATGTTGTAGTAGGCGATGCCGAGTTCGCGGTTCGGGAAGTACTCGACGAAATGCAGCCCGTAGGTTCTTGCCTGCCAGGTGTCGGTTGACCGGCCGCGGAGCGCCTGCTGGAGATCGGCCGCAGCCTGCTCGAAAAGGCCGCCGCCGAGAAACGAAGAGCCGCGTTCGTAGTAGCTCCACCACCTGCCGCGGAACACGCCTTTCGTGACGCCGTAGGCTTTGCCGTCTACCACGACCCCCTGCTGGCCGGCGCATCCCATAAGCGCAACCAGCAATACAGCCACACCGCGGTTAAACATTGTTATCCCCACAGTCGTAACACGCAACCACATTATCACAGAATTCACGCCATGTAAATATCCCTCGAGCGGGCCAGAATCCGCACGTAAGGCTCTTTCACCTCGAAGCGAGTTTTTGATTGGGCTTGTAAAGGCAGGCCATTCCGCCATCCCGGGGTCTTGGTGTGAACACGGTGGGTCTCTTGATGCGATGCAGCGAGACCGCAAGCGGCAAGATGCCGCTTCAACATTGGCCGCAAACGTAGACGCGGCATCTTGCCGCGTTTCTTACGTGCGGATCCGCGAGGGGACGGGTAAGAGGGAAAATTGGGGTGGTTTGGGAAGAGGCAAATGACGCGGCGAGGACGCCGCGTCTATGAACGCTCAACTCCGAAGGGTTGATTAAGCCTTATCGGGCGGGAACCGTGGAAGCGGCGTCCTCGCCGCTTCATTGCGTCTTGGCAGCCCCAAGATTATAGTGAGAGGCGATGCGTTTTGAGACTTACATAGCGTTTCGGTATCTGCGCGGGAAGCGGAAAAGCCGGCTGCTCAGCCTGATCACGGTTATAGCGGTGGCGGGAGTGGCGGTGGGCGTGATGGCGCTGGTGGTGGTGATGAGCGTGGTGAGCGGGTTTGAGCAAGCCTTCACGGACGCCATCATCGGCAACCGCGCGCATATCACGGTAGAGACGCCCGGCGCAACGTTCTCCGCCCCGGAAGCCTTTATCGAGCGGCTGGAATCGGTGGCGCCGGAAGTTGTTGCGGCGAGCCCGGTATCGCAGGCGGAGGCGTTGCTGCGGAATCCGGGCGTCAAAAAGGCGCAGTCGGGCGGGTTCGTACTGGGAATTGATCCGGCGAGGGACCGGCAGGTCACCTGCCTTTCCGACAACCTCACGCGAACCGGGGGTAGAACCCGCGGCGAGGGGCGGCTGCCGGGCGACAGCGAGATCGTGCTGGGTTACCGGCTGGCGGAGAAACTCGAGGCGGGAATCGGCACGCGGATAAAAGTCGCGACGGATCGCTCGCAGGGTCTGTCGCTGGTAGTATGCGGGATCGCGCAGGCGCGGCTGGCTGACCTGGATTCATACTACGCGTTCACCACGCTCGATACGGTGTACCGCCTCACGGGACAAGAGGGCGCCCAGGCGATCCAGTGCAAGCTCAGGGATCCGATGGCGGCATCGGCGGTTGCGAGAAAGATCGAAGATGCGCTCGGGGTCGTGGCGCTCACGTGGCACGAAAGCCAGAGAGAGTTTTTCGTTATGCTCGAACAGAACAAGGGGGTGTTGTTCGTGATCCTGGTGTTTATTGTGCTTGTGGC
The DNA here is from genome assembly GCA_026387845.1 of Candidatus Hydrogenedentota bacterium. Taxonomy (GTDB): domain Bacteria; phylum Hydrogenedentota; class Hydrogenedentia; order Hydrogenedentales; family SLHB01; genus JAPLKX01. The sequence goes on from JAPLKX010000125.1 coordinate 3,476, forward strand.
GTCATTCAACATCGCCAGTTCGCTGATTTTGATGGTGATCGAAAAGCGCGAGGATATCGGGGTGCTGAGGACGATCGGGGTGAGCGGGCTGTCGGTGCTTTTGATTTTTATCCTCGAAGGCCTGCTGATCGGGCTTGTGGGTACGGCGATCGGGGTTGCGGCGGGCTCATTGGTGGCGCTTAACATCGATCCGATTTCACAGGGCATCGCGTGGCTGATGGGGCTGGGGTCGTTTCGCCCGGAGATCTATCAGCTCGACAGGCTGCCCGCAGCCATTGACCCGGGCGATATTGCCGTTATCGCGGTATGCGCGACGATTCTCACCTTCATTTCGACCATCTACCCCGCCTGGAGCGCGTCGCGCCTCGACCCGATTGACGCCTTGCGGCGAGAGTAGGCCGCCAACCCAATCCATTCCTACATCCGTCTGATCGGTCTGATCGGTCCGATCCGTCCTGTTCGTCGCTGCGGCAGCTTTGAAAATACTCTTCCGCCACTGTAGAATGTCCCTCGCGACAATCAATTTAAGTGGCGGGGCGATAAATGGTTATGCAACGCGCGATACGTCTGTTGATACTGGCGGCGGTGATCCTGAGTGCGGGGTATGCGGTGGCCCTCGAGGCCGGGGTCGGCAGGGCCGAAATCACGCCGCCGCTCGGGTCGCCGTTAAACGGATACGGCGACCGGATGGGCCGGGGCGCGGTCAAGGTTCATGACGCGTTGTCGGCCCGATGCCTGTATCTCAATGACGGGCAGACGGGCGTGTTCCTGGTGACGACGGACCTGTGCCTGATCACGCCGGAACTGCGGGCGCGCGTGCTGGAACTGGTGCCCCGGGGCGCCGTCGCGCAAAACGTCATTCTGACGGCGACACACACGCACAGCGGGTCCGGCGGGATGTCGAAGGCGCTGGTGTTCCGTGCGGTATCGGGCCGGTTCGTGCCGGAGGTGCTCGAACAGACGGCGCGCGGGATTGCGGAATCCATGCGCGTGGCGTTCGAGACGCGGCGCCCCGCCGTGATTGGGTATGGGAAGGCGGAGCAGGAAGATCTGTCGGTGAACCGGCGGGTATCCAAAGGGCCTGTGGACACGCAGATAGGCGTGTTACGCGTCAACGACGCCGATCTGAGCCCGATGGCGGTGCTGGCGAATTTTTCCGCGCATCCGACGACGGTCGGCGGGTCGGACAAGATGTCCATCTCCGCCGATTACTGCGGCTACTACTATGACGAACTCGAAAGACAGATTCCAGGCGTTGTTGCGATGTTCGCCAACGGCACAGAAGGCAACCAGCGGCCCGCGGACCTCACCACCAAACCCGGCTGGGCCGGTACCGAAGCGGTAGGCAGGCAGTTGGCGCAGCGGGTCGCGGAAACGGCGGCCAAAGTGACGTGCGGCGATGCTATCCTGCACGTGGGTTACGCGGAGCCGGAACTGCCGATATCGATGGCGAGTTTTGCCCCGCGGAAAACGATTTTGCAGACACTCGAGATCAACGACCTCGTGATGCTCTTCGTGCCCGGCGAGGCGTGCGTCGAGTTGGGGATGGACCTGCGATCGCGGGCGGTTTCACGGGGGTATGAAGCGGAATTCACGGTCGGCCTGAGCAACGATTACGTCGGTTACCTGGTTCCGCCGGATTATTACGCCCAAAACGTTTATGAAAACAGCATGAACTTCTACGGGCCGCGAGTCGGGACGTGGCTGGCGCGCGAGTTCAACCGGCTGCTGACGCGCAGTAAACCCGAGACGCCCGCCGAGGACATTCCCGCGGAAGTGCTGGAAACCGGCGGGCCGGTGCAGCAGGTGGTGTTGAAAGGGTCCGCTTACGAGATGGGAATCCAGCGCGGCCGGCTGTTTAAGGAAACGATCGAGAACCGGTATCGCGCGAACATCCTTTCGCGGGTCGAGTCGGGCGAACTGCTGCCGAAAGACACCTGGTGGCAAAAAGCTTACCCGTACCTCGATGTGTCTAAGCTGGCGCTCGTCCTACTCGGCGTGGGCGCGCGGCCGTTGCTGCAGGGGGCGCAAAACGACCTGTACGAGGAATTGCAGGGGATGGCGGACGGGGCCCAGTTGCCGTTCGACGCGCTCTGGCTCGTGCAGGCGTTGCCCACCATGGCGACGCGGGACAACGCCGACGCGTTTTTCCGCACCTCGTTCTGCACCATGCTTGCGTCGATTGGCGACAGGGCCGGGGCGTCCGACGTGCTTGTCGGTCGCAACCTCGATTGGCCCGAACCGCCCGGCGACGACCTGAAACCCGTCATCATCGACGTCCGGCCGTCCAGCGGGCGCAGGTACATTCAAGTGGGATTTCCGTGGAATTCGGGCGTATTCACGGGCATGAACGAAAACGGTGTGGTGGCGTGCGTCGAGCGCATGGAGTCGCTTGGGCAACCCCGGAGCGACGGGCTGCCGGTCGAGTTCGCGCTGCGCGACGTGATGCAGTCGGCCAAGACGGCGGATGAAGCGGTATTTATTTTGCAGCGCTACGCCCACCTGCGCGGGTATCACGTGATGATTGCGGACCCGGCCGGGCCGACGGTTTACGTGGTCGAACTGGGCCGGTCGCAGGGGCTGCGAAAGCCGGAGAACGGTTTTATCATGGGCGCGAATCCGAGTTCGGAGCGGGTCGATGAATCGTCGAAATCGCGGTACGGCCGTGCGCTGAAAATAATCGGGAGCGACCACGTCATCGGGTTGCCGCGGCTAAAAGAAGTGCTCGGGGATCAACTGCCCGGCGAGACCGGCATGAGGTCGATCTGGAACAGCCACACCCGGTACAGCGTTCTGTTCGCGCCGAAGAAACGGGCGCTTCACGTGTCGGTTCCCGGGGAGGACGGCCGGCCCGGCGAATACGTGACGGTATCGCTGAAAGGAGACACGTCTCCGAGAGGAGACGCGCAATGAGCGATGCGGTGCGCGTATACG
>JAPLKX010000340.1 GCA_026387845.1 Candidatus Hydrogenedentota bacterium
AAAGCGGGGACAGACACGATGTTTGTAACGGCTTTCTGGTTTGGGTCGACAGCGAGTTCGTCTCCGTTTTTCGGAATAATCCAGGGCGGCCAAAGGTTCCCGTACCGAGGGAACGATCTGCAGGTCAGTAGTTCTATCTCCGGCCGTAACCGTGGTCGTTGGGAGATCCCTCGGGAGAAACCCGTTTAGATGTTGCGCAGCATGCTTTCACTGATTGACTACAACATTCGAGCCGCCGATGGAGACATTGGTACGGTCGACGACTTTTGCTTTGACGATCAGTCCTGGGTGGTGCGGTACCTGGTGGTGGATACGGGAGGTTTTCTTTCGTCGCGGAAGGTGCTGCTGTCGACGGCCGCATTGGGTGAGCCCGAATGGGTGGACCAGACGTTCCCGGTCAAGCATTCGCGGGAGGAAGTCGAGGAGAGTCCGGACATCAGCACGGAACGAGCCGTGTCGCGGCAACAGGAAGCGGACTTGCACGCGTACTACCGGTGGTTGCCGTATTGGGGTGGCGGTCTTGGCGCGCCGGCGGCGCAGCCGTACCCGCTTCCGCTGACCGAGCTGCTGGAGGCAGGCGAACCCGGCGAGCCGCCGAAGGACAACCATCTGTGCAGGTTTCGCGAGGTGGCAACGTACGGGGTGCGTGCGGTGGATGGCGAGATTGGGCGGGTCGAAGACTTTATTGTCGACGATACGCAGTGGACGCTGAAGATGTTTGTGGTTGACACGGGCCACTGGCTGCGGGGCAAGCAAGTTCTACTGGCTACGGAATGGATCGACCAGGTTTCCCACGACGAGAAGCGCGTCGTGGTGAATCTTAAGCGGGCCGCCATCGAGGACTCGCCGGAATACGACCCGGCCGCGCCGGTTAATGAGGAATTCGAGCTTCGCCTCTATGACTATTACGGACGGCCGCGGCAGCCTTAGGCGCCGCGGGATCAAACGAGAAGGAACGACTTATGCCTCTTGAGTACCACGAGCCGTACGAAGAACTGAGCCCGCAGGCGCGCGAGATCCACCGGGCGGTCCAGTCGCTGGTAGAAGAATTGGAGGCGTTTGACTGGTACATGGCGCGTGTGGACGTGACCAAGGACGCGGGATTAAAAAGCGTGCTGGCGCACAACATGAACGAGGAGGTGGAACATGCGGCGATGGTGCTGGAGTGGCTGCGCCGGTTGATCCCGCAGTTCGATCTGCAGTTGCGCAACTACCTGTTTACGGCGGCGCCCATCGGGGAAGTCGAAGAGCAGGCGGGCAAGGCCGGCCATGGCGGGCTGAATGTGGGCTCGCTGCATTGAGCGCGCGCGCGGATCTGAAAGACACGCGTATGAGTGCGGAAACAAAGGGAGCGGCAACATGAATGACATCTTGAGACGGGAGTTGGCCCCGATTGCGGACGCGGCCTGGAACTTTATCGATCAACAGGCGCTGCTGGTGCTGAAACCCAATCTGTCGGCGCGGTCCATAGTCGACTTCAGCGGTCCGCACGGTTGGGAACTGGGCGCGGTGAACCTGGGCCGGGTCGAGGTTGAGCAAGGCGAGCCGTATAACGGAGTATCCTGGGGGCTGCGCGAGAACTTGCCGCTGATCGAGATCCGCATTCCGTTCAAGCTGAACCAGATGGAGCTCGATTTCATCACCCGCGGCAGCAAGAACCCGGATCTTTCGGCGGTGCAGGACGCGGCCCGGCGCGCCGCCATCTTCGAGGACATGGCGGTTTACAATGGGTTCAAGGAAGGCGGCATCGAGGGCATCACCCAGGCCACGCCCCACGACCGCGTGGAACTTTCGGACGATCCCGAAGAGCTTGTGAAGGCCGTCGCCAAAGCCGTCGAGATGCTGCATTTGACGGGTATCGGCGGCCCGTATGCGGTGGTGCTGCCGGCCAAACACTACCACGCCCTTCTTCAGAGCACCAAGACGGGTTACCCCCTTTACCAGGTCGTGAAAGAGGTGGTCCAGGGCAAGGTCACCTGGAGCCTTGGCATCGAGGGCGGCCTGGTGATTTCGACGCGCGGCAGCGACTATGAACTCACCGTAGGCCAGGACCTCGCCATCGGCTACCACCTCCATACCAAGGAGGAGGTGGACCTTTACATGACCGAGTCATTCACGTTTCGTGTGTTGGAACCGCTGGCGGCCGTCGTCCTATCCAACTCGAGCGACTGAACAACGGTGTGCAGCCAAAATCGCGGGCTCATCCACACCGGTTCCCGCACCAGTGGCACATTCCTTGCTCGTTCAGTCCATGGATTGGAGTGCATCAGCCGGGAGCGGCAGGCGGCGGTTAGCGCGCCGCCGGGCCCGCAGGACCTGATGCAACGCCGCGCGGCGTTAATACGCCGGCTGCGGATGGATGAAAGGAGACGAACATGCTGTATTGGGCATTGCTGTTTTTCATTGTGGCGATCATCGCGGCCCTGTTTGGGTTTGGCGGGATAGCCACAGCGGCCGCAGGAATCGCGCGCATCCTGTTCTTCATTTTCGTGGTGATGTTCATCGCGTTCCTGATCATGTCGCTGGTGTCTCGCGGGCGTGTAACTCCGCCGATGCCGTAAGGGAATCCGCATAATAAGCCGGGCCGCGGGAGATCGCCCAACGTTGCGGTCCAGCAAGCCCGGTCTTTTCGTGCGTTCAACACGATCTTGATCCAAACGTTGGCACGCCCCCCGGCCACGCTTCTGAGCGCGCGTTGTGGGGGGCGTCCCAACGTGCTTGATTCGGTGAACAAACCTGACGAGGCGGACGCCCTCTCAATAAGGCATGCCGGACGCACGCCCGCGCCCGCGGCCATGTTCAATGGCTTCGGTAATCCGCTCGAGGACGTGATCCTTGGGGCCGGCAAAGAAGACGTTGCAGTGCCGCCACACCCGCCGAAACCTGGCGAGGCCGCTGCCTCCAACGAGCATATGTGGGGTGTTTCGGGCGAGGTCGCGCACGTTGAGGCTGAACTCGATGGGCCCGACGTCCGAAAATGAGTCATCCACCACGATGAAATCGTACTGGTGTTTCAGAAGCAGGTCCAGCGCCTGAAACCCGTCGGAGGCGGTATGAATGTCGCAACCCTGGCCCATGAAGGCCATGGCAAACCGGTCTCGCCATTGTTTGTCGGCGGTTGCTATGAGGGCTCTCAACGTGCGTCGTTCGGTCATATTGTCGTTCTCCGGCCTTATTTCCATACCGGGAATTAGAGCAAGTCCTATGCCAAGCGGATCTCGAGCCGAGCATAAATACTTGTCTAGTCACATGGTCTTATTCCCCCGGAACATACGAATTTGCCCGCCGCAAGACCAGCTCTTGGGCATCCGCCGCAACGTATGCAGAAAGTTCACATTTCGTATAGATTCTACACGGCCCGGTCAGGTGATGCCCCAGCGCGTGAGCCTGTCATAGAGGGTTTTTCTGCTTACGCCGAGCATTCTGGCGGCGTGCGTCTTGTTGTTCGAACAGAAGGACAACGTCTTGAGCACGTAAGCTTTCTGTACCTCGTCCAGCGACGAACCGAGTGGAATAAACACCCCATCGCGCCCCTCCCCGTACTGTTTGGGCTGGGTCTCGGCCCGAGCCGGGGACGCCGTAATCAGGGCGGCGGCGTCGGTCTGGGGCGGCGGCTCGAACTTGAGGCGGGTTTCGGCGGCGGAGTCCCGGGCGCCAAAGTCGGGCGGGATCTGGCCGAGGCCGTCCGTGACGCGGTCGGGCAAGTGGCGGGGCTCGATGATGCCGGTATCGCACATGACGGCGGCCTGAGCGATGGCGTTTTTGAGTTCGCGGATATTCCCCGGCCAACTGTATAGTTCCATGAGGTCGAGGGCGTCTTGTGAGATGGAATTGACCGTAATGGCCAGTTCGTTGCGGGTCAACTCGAGGAAATGTTGGGTGAGCATGGGCAAATCGGACATGTGCTCGCGCAAGGCCGGCAACATGATAAAAAACACCTGCAACCGGTGCACGAGATCTTCCCGGAACGCGCCGGAGTCGACGGCGTGTCGCAGGTCCACGTTGGTGGCGGCAATCAGCCGGACATCCGCCTGCTTGTTCTGCTTGCCGCCAACGGGCCGGAAAACGCCCTGCTCGAGCACGCGCAGAAACGCCACCTGCACCCCCTCCTCCATGGTTGCGATCTCATCGAGGAATAGAGTGCCGCCGTCGGCTTCGGCAAACCGGCCGATTCGGTTTTCAATAGCGCCGGTGAACGACCCTTTTGCATGTCCGAACAGTTCGCTTGCCACCAGTTCACTGGAGAGCACGCCCGTGTTGACGGCGATGAAGGGGGCGTCCTTGCGTTTGCCTCTGGCATGGATTTCCCTGGCGGCGAGTTCCTTTCCGGTGCCGGTTTCGCCGGCAATCAGGACGGGTACGTCCACGCGCGCCGCTTTTTCGATCAGCGCGTAGACGTTGACCATCTGAGGGCTGCCGCCGACCAGCCGGCCGAACCGAACTATGGCTTCATGATGGACGCACATCGGGGTATCTATTCCTGCAAGACCGAAGGTTTTTCGCCGCGGCCTGTATAATTATCGCACGCTTCAGCTATTACTAAACGAAACACCTGAGGCCAAACATGCCCGAACCGCCACGCATTTCGCCGGGCGGGCATTTCTTCCGCGGCTCACGGCCCGCCCTGTTCGACGCCGGTTCGTGGCACCACGCCCGCCAGCGCGGAAAGCCGGTTCGCCCAGAGGTTCCATTCTTCCCCGACCCGATTGAGGAAGCCCGACCACTCGTATATCTGCTGGCTGATATCGCACCTGGCCCCGCTAAGAACGTCCGAATAGAGGGCCAGGCATCTTTCGGCCGACACGTCCACGGAATATTTCCGGGCGGTGCCCCGTGCCGCTTGGCGGAAGGCATCACGCCGTTGAGGCGGCAGCCCCGCCACACGTTCGAGCGCCTCGGCAAATTCCCGTGGATCGGCGCGGCTGACCACGAGCCCGTTCAGGCCGTCTTCCACCACTTCGGACACCGCGGGCGCGTCCAGCGCGACGACCGGCACGCCGGCCGCCATGGCTTCCACGACGACGATACCCTGGGTTTCGGACCGGGATGAGAAGGCGAACACGTCCATGGCGTGGTACGCATCGATGACGTCGGGCTCGTCCAGTTGCCCGGTAAAATGGGCGCGCGCACCCACACCGGCGCCGTCCAGGCATTTCATCAGGCCCGACTGCGAGGGGCCCGCCCCCACAACCACGAGATGCGCCGACTGGTCCCGCTGCAGGAACATTCCCGTGGCTTCGGCCAGGAAATTGAGGTTTTTTTCGGGCGCCAGCCGCCCGACGTGCCCCACCACGAACGCCTTTTCCGGAATCCCGAGCCCGCGGCGGAACCTGTTTCCCTCTCCGCGCTCGTAGCGGGCGGGATCCACGCCCGTGGGAATAACCGTAATCGGCGTGGAGACCCCGCGGGCCGCGATGAGGCCGGCGATGTACCGGCTGGGTGCGATAACGTGGGCGCATAAGTTGGCGTAACCGACGCTGAGCCGTTTGGCCATCTCACCCAGGGATACCGCCCCGAACGGGACGTAGTGGGTGTAGAGTTCGTACATGGTGTGGTATGTGAAAACGAGGGGAACCTGGTGGATCGACGCCATCCGCAGGGCGGTGTCGCCCAACAGAAACGGGTGGTGGCTGTGGAACAGGTCCGGCTGAAACTCGTTAATGGACCGCGTCAGGTATAAGGGGATCGGCAGGATAACCGAGAAATCGCTGCCGTTAAAGCGCTGTATGGCAGGAACCCGGGCGACGCCGGGCTCGTCCGGCTCGATGTTCTCGTACGAGGGCGCGACAACCAGGACCCGGTGCCCCCGCGCCCGGTAAGCCTGGGTAAACTGGTCGACCGACCTCGCCGGCCAATAGCCTGATCCTTGACGGTGGGCTGAATCCGCTCGTGCCCCACCACAATCAACATCAGGCCCACGACCACCAGTACGCACCCAATCACAAGGAATTCGAACCTCACGTTTCCCATCTGATTTCTCCCCTTACCTCTCTAACAATAGCAGCCGTTAAGTGCGCAGTCAAGATATATGGGAAAGCATGTTTACTCCCGTGCGAATTGAGCCAGGCTCAGGATGTCCAGCACGCCTTCGAGCGTAGGGAACGGCGAGACGTAATCGGCGGCTTCTTTAATGGGGGTCTTGGCATTGCTGGGACAGGCGAAAAAGGCGACGGCGTCGCGCAACGGCAAATCGCCTTCGGTATCTCCGATGCCCGCCACGTCTTTCTTTTCCACGCCCAACTCCCCGCACAGGGCGTGGAGGGTTCTGCCTTTGTCGACCCCGCGCAACGAGATGTTGAGGTAGTAGTGCGAGGGGCTGATGTCGATGTCGGGGCCGCCGCGTCTTTCGACGAACTGTTTGATTCGCGGGACGATCTCGTTGAACAACTGCGGTTTCTGCGAGAACACGGACATGTGGGCCTCTTTCCCGAACTGATAGACGACGTCGGGGTAGTAAGGCAGGATTTCCGCCTCGAGAAACGCGCGGACGGCACGCAGTCCCATCATTTTTTCGTTGGTGACGCCGGGCCCGTATCGGGACCGGTTGTCGTGCATCGTGTATAAGACGGCGCCGCTCTCGCAGATAATGGGGGCCCGGATATCGAGCAGTTTGGCGAGGACCTCGACGTAGGGCTGGGGCCGGCCCGTGCACAGTGTCAGCGGGGCGTTGCGCCCGCGGCCTTCGCTGGCATCGCGCGAAATCCGCGCCAGTTTCCAGAACAGGTCCAAGTCCCACGGCACCGACTCTTCCGGGGTGATGCACCCGTCAATATCCGCAATAATCCACTTGACGCTCATCAATCGCTACGTCCTATCTGTGTCCCGTAGACGCAGCGTCCTCGCCGCGTTTATCGCAAAGCAATGAAGCGGCGGGGACGCCGCTTCCACGGTACTGCGCGATACGCTCGCGTTTTCTACGCCTTGTCTTGTGCCAGGAGTCTGTTCACGTATTTTGACTGGAGTTGGCGTTTGGCCATCGTTCGCTTTACCGGGGGCAGGTTGAGAATGGCCCCCAACACCGCCGCCAGGGTTCTGTGGCTGCGCGAGACCTGGTTGTCGAAGATGAGATTCTGCAATTTCCCGCGCTCGATCGCCATCATCACGGCCTTGTGAACGGCATTCACGGGGGTGACCACGCGTTGCGGCCGCGACTCGAGTTTCATCGCCCCGGATGAGCAGGCCCGCACGCACAACCCGCAACCCAGGCAGGTCCGTTCGTCGATCCGGGCGCGTTTGCGCAGGGGTTTCTGCGGGTCGTTGGCCGAAACGAGCGCGGAACTCTCGACCGGGCACGCGGCCACGCATTTGGCGCAGCCCGTGCACGCCGCCGCGTCTACTACGGGGATGAAGTTGGTGGTGTGGATCGGCCGCATCACGCCGAACCGCCGCTGCGCCCGCATGCACTCGCAACAACACCCGCAACAGTTACAGAGGAAGTTGGGCCGCTGCTGGACGTTTTCGGCAAACTGCACCAGCCCCTGCTCGTAGGCCTGGTCGAGGAGGCGCAGGCCTTCGGCGGGTTCGATGATTCTGGCGTGGCCGTGGGAAGCGAGCGAGGCGGCGGCGGTGTTGAGCGTCATGCAGATGTCTCTGGGGGCCGCGCAGCCTTTTCCGAGGTGGTCCTGGATATGCCGGCAATAGCACAGGCTCACGGCCAGCGGCCGGGCTTTCTTGATCAGGCGCGTCGCGCGTTCGTAATCCAGCACGTGAAGCGCGTTGTCACCTGAAAGGACGGACTCATTTACAAGAATGCGGCCAAGCTGGGTCTCGCCGCTCAGGAACAACGCCTTAATAAAGTCTTCCTCGACCGCGACGTATTGGTGGAGCAACTCGGCGAGGGCCTTCTGGTTGATGTCGTTGCGCACCCGCATCATCGAGAACTCGAAGAAACCCGTCACGGGCGGCGGCAGCACGTAGCTCTTCTGCCCTCTGCGCGACGTGAAATCGATCAGGAGGGCCCGGCCCGCCAGTTCATCCAGCAGCTTCGCCGCGTCAGCCTCCGGCATCTTCCACGCCTTCGCCGCTCGGCGTGCGGTAAAGGGCTTCAGCGGCAGTTTGGATACCAGCCCCGCCTCTTTGTCGTTGAACAGGATTTTCAGGATGGCGTCCAGCAGTTCGGAAGGCGGCGCGCCCTGGCTGTTTTTGTTCAGGCGCGTTACCAGATTGCCGTACACACCCCGCGATGCTGAGTGCGCCATGAGTTTATTTCCTCCTCGTAGGCTTGGTCCCGCAGCCCTATGGTATCTTGAGTGGGCGCGGTTTTCCAGCCGCGCCGTCAACGCCCCGGCCGATGTCCTAAACCACAAGCGGCCCGACCGCAATAAACCTTTCGTCGTTCCGGTCAATCTTTGAACTCAACGTTTTTCGTTCATACGGAAGCCTGTGGTCTGGACGGCGCGGGCCGGAGGACCGCGCCTACAAAAAAAGACGGGGAGCCGGGGGAGGTCCGGCTCCCTGGACCAAGTCGCGTGCGCTCGCTGGTTTATGAACCCAGGAGTGCGCCCGCGCAGAGGGCGAAAGGTTGGGTTACGGGCGCCTGCTGGCTGGGGTACTTCACAAGATTTTTCTCCATCAGCGGGAATCGATGTTGAAATACCCTTCCATTAAAACGTCCAGCATGGCTTTTACGCGCGTGTTGAAAACGGCCGCCACAAAACCCAGCGACCGCCGCCGTTCCGCGTCCATGTTGATCTCCAGCGAAACCACCCCGTGAAGGGCCGCCCACATCGTGGCTGCGACAAGCTGACCGTCCGTATGCCGCGGCTTCAACAGCCCCGCCGCCATCGCCTCCTCCACGCAACTGAGCAGAAACGAGTCCGCGTCTTCTTCGGGCGGCAGATGGCGGACGTAACCCGCCTCGCCAATCTCATCGACTCCGTACTGGAGCAGGTGGACCGTCAGCATCCGGTAATGGTTTGGATGCGTCACGCCCCATTGGGCGTAGCGCCACGCCATCTCGCGCAACCGTGCCAGGGGATTTTTAATGGCATTACATTCCGCCAACACTTCCGTCAGTGAGGCGTAGTCCGCCAGGCAAATCTCGATAATGAGCGATTTCTTGTCCGGGAAATACTGGTATATGGCCGCCGGCGAATACTCGATTGCGTTGGCCACACCGCGCAGCGTCACGGCGTCGTACCCGCTCCGCGCAAACATCTCGCGGGCCGCGTCCATGATTCTGCGACGCATCTCGACCTTTTCGCGTTCTCGCCGCTCGGTCGACACCGACCTTGTGCCAGCCGCGTTTTCAGCGTTTGGTTTATGAACCATGTTCATAGCGTAAACCCTGTTTTTGAATCTGTCAAGGGGTTTGATTGTGCCCAGATCCGTACGTAAGAAACGCGGCAAGATGCCGCGTCTACGTTTGCAGCTAATGTAGATGCCGCGTCTACGTTTGCAGCCGATGTAGAAGCGGCATCTTGCCGCTTGCCCCCTCGCTGCGTTGCATCAAGAGACCCACGGTGTTCACAGCAAAACCCCAGGATCGTGGAATGGCCTGCCGTTGCAGGCCCAATCAAGGACTCGCTTCGAGGTGAGAGAGCCT
>JAPLKX010000169.1 GCA_026387845.1 Candidatus Hydrogenedentota bacterium
TATGCGGTGGTGCGGCGTTTTACCGCGGGGACGCGCTGCGGAAAGTGGGTTTGCTTCCTCCGGATTTTGGGATGTACCTGGATGATCTGGATTTGTGCCTTCGGATGTGGAACGCGGGTTACGAGGTGTGGAGTTGTCCGGGTGCGCGGGTGCGGCATAAGTTCAGCGCGACGATGGGTGCGGGGAAGAACGCGCGGCGGAAATATTATTTGAATACGCGAAACCGCGCGCGGGTCATCATGAGGCATTTCCCGTTTCGTCATTGGCCGCGGGTGAAGTTGCTTTATGCGGTGGGCGAGGCGCGCGCGATAGGGCGGGCGTTGTTGGAGGGTGAGCCGTGGCGGGCGTTGGCGCACGTGCGGTCGTGGGGCGCGGCGGGGGTATATTTGCCGCGGGCGCTGGCGTGGCGTGTTAAAAGGGGGACACCCCCCACAATGCGCGCCGAAGACGGCGCGGCGGGGGGGCGTCCCGACAGGTGCCGGTTTTGGCGGTTGATCCGGCAGGACATGATGTTTTTCGGGGGTTCGCCGTTGCCGGAGGCTGGTTGGTACGCGCCGCGGGACGTTGGGGGGGAGCGGGTGCGCCCGATGTCGCGTCGGGCGACGTGGGAGAGCTGCGGCGGCCCGTTGCAGGTGCGCCACGTAAATTGCTATCCTCGATTGGGTGTGACGCGGGTGGAGGTGATGCAGGGCGGGTCGCGGCTGGCGGTGCTCGAGACGGGCGGGCGGGGCGAGGTGGTGGTCGAGACGGCGCCGGGGCCGGTCGAGTTTGTGTCGTCGAGGATTTTTGAGGCAGAAGAGACGGGCGAACGAATAGACATCGGCGGCTGGATCGGGCTTTGACGCGGACTGACTTTGTCATGAACGCTGAAAGCGATTCGAGAAGTCGCGCTAAAGCGCGCTGGAATAGGACGGGTAGAATGCCTTATCCACCCCTGCTGAAGCAGGGTGCAAAGAGGAGCCCGCTGAAGCGGGCTGAATCAATGGGTGATGAAGTTGGCCCCATGCTTGCGAACCAGCCCCCTTGGGGATTCGCAACAATAAGACCCCGGCTTTGCCGGGGTCATTAACGCGAGTTCTGTAAAATGTCGGAACCGGGCCAGCAGCCGTTGACGGGCCTTTATTTGCGGTTGGGTGTTGTGGTGGGCCTGGTGGTGGCGGCGTCGCTTGCGGGCTACTGGCTGGGTGCGCAGTCGGTGCCGACTGAGGAGCAAAGGGTTTTGGGAGGCGTATCAGGGGGGGCTCCGTCGGCTGTTGCGACGGCGGGCCAACCTGCGCGCGTCATTCCGCCGCTTTACTTTTTCACGTCGGTGCCGTCAGCGGGTGCGCGATCGGCGGTTGCGGATGAGATTTCGATGGCGTCGTCGGCGGGCATCCACCAGTATGCGGTTTCGGTGCCGTTTCCGTGGGACGGGGATATGAACGCTTTTTTGGAGCCGCTGAATTTTGTGGTGGGCGTGGACCCGTCGGCGCAGTTCATGGTGGGTTCCTGATCGCGGCGGGGCGTTTGCTGTGAGCTTGGCGTCGGAGGAGTGGCGAAAAAAGGCGGGCACGGCGCTGGGCGCGCTGGTGAGCGCGGTAAACACGTCGCTGGGCTCGCAGCGAGTGCAGGGATTCATCATCGGATGTCTGGAGGCGGGGTTGTGGCACCGCGGGGGCGCGACGGACGTGTCGGCGGCGAACGAGGCGGGATTCCGCAGGTGGCTGAAGGCGCGGTATCTTGACGATGCGCAGTTGCAGAAGGCATGGGCCGATCCGAGCGCGCGGCTCGAGGATGCGCCCATACCGGATGCGGCGGCGGGCGAAGGGTGCAAGGTGTTCTTGGACCTGCCGATGATGCAGCGGCGTGCAGATTTTCTGGAGTACACGAGCGAGACCACGGCGGAGGCCATTCTGGAGTTCACGGGCAAGATCAAGGGGATCGGGACGAGCGCGC